>PWIY01000255.1 GCA_003560215.1 Bacteroidales bacterium
GACTGGCTGTTTGATTTGGCGGCAGGTGCAAGTGATACATTTACCACAACCCATGAAATCACCCAGGACGATATGCTCGCCGGCGAAGTCATAAACACCGCTGTTGCCACAGGAGAAGACCCGGGTGGAGAGCTTGTCAGCGCGGAGGATACAGAAACAATCACACTGGAGAGCCTGCCGGAGCTCCTGGTGACCAAAACAGCCGATCCGCAAACCTATACCCACGAAGGTCAGCAGATCACCTATACCATCACCGTCGAGAACACCGGCAATGTACCCGTTACGGAAATCGAACTGGTGGATGACCTGACCGGAGACGACTGGCTGTTTAACCTGGCAGCACGAGCCAGCCAGGAGTTCACGACAACTTACGAGATCACGCAGGCCGATATGATCTCCGGCGAAGTCATAAACACAGCTGTTGCCACAGGAGAAGACCCGGGTGGAGAGCCCGTCAGCGCAGAGGATACAGAAACAATCACACTGGAGAGCCTGCCGGAACTCCTGGTGACCAAAACAGCCGATCCGCAAACCTATACCCACGAGGGACAGCTGATTGCTTACACCATCACGGTTGAGAATACCGGCAATGTGCCCGTTACGGAAATCGAACTGGTGGATGACCTGACCGGGGACGACTGGCTGTTAGATTTGGCGGCAGGTATGAGCGATACATTTACCACAACTTATGACATCACCCAGGACGACATGCTCGCCGGCGAAGTCATAAACACAGCTGTTGCCACAGGCGAAGACCCCGATGGAGAGCCCGTCAGCGATGAGGATACAGAAATAATCACTCTGGAGAGCCTGCCAGAACTCCTGGTGACCAAAACAGCCGATCCGCAAACCTATAATCAAACCGGGCAACAGATCAACTATACAATTGTTGTGGAGAACAAAGGTAATGTACCAATCTCCGATATTACCGTCACAGACCCCCTCACAGGCCTGAATGAATCCATTGAGGTCCTTGATCCTGGTGAAAGTGAACAATACAACGAAACATATTTTATCACCCAGGAAGACATGGATATGGGGCAATTAACCAATATTGCCACAGCAACAGGGTATGACCCTCAGGGACAAAACGTTACAGATTCCGACACAGAAACCATTACCGGTGACAGTGCTCCGGAAGTTCTTGTTACCAAGACGGCAGACAGAAGCTCCTACGATGCAGCAGGTCTCATCGTAACCTACACCATAGAAGTTAAAAACACTGGTGATGTAACCCTTTATAGCGTGCAGGTAACAGACAATCTCACCAATGACAACTGGACAATCAATGAACTTGCCCCCGGTGAAAGTGAAACATTCATTGCCACCTATATTACCACACAAAATGATCTTGAAAACGGCAGTATCAGAAATGTTGTATCAGCCAGTGGCCAGAGCCTTAGCGGTCAAACCATAACGGACGAGGCCAGTGTAACAATCCCCGCACATCCGGATCCGGATATTACAATAACCAAATCTGCTGATCCATTAATTTATTCCCAGGTGGGTCAAACCATTTCCTACAGGATTGAGGTTACCAACACTGGAAACATGAACCTGTACGACCTGCATATCGTTGATGATCTGGTTGCCTTAAATCAAAGAGTTAATCAATTGCGGCCCGGGCAATCAAGGGAATTTGAAAGAAACTATACCGTAACCCAGGAAGATCTTGACAGGGGCCACCTGCTGAATGTTGCCACAGTGAAAGCATATGACAACAATGGTGCAGAATTTTCCGATGAAGCTGAAAAGCTGATACATGCCGGACAATATCCGGAACTCACCGTAACCAAGACTTCTGATGTCGACAGGTACGATGGACCGGGCCAACCTATCAACTACACAATCGTTGTAAAAAACACGGGCAATGTCGGACTAACCAGATTGGTTCATATCCAGGATGACATGCTCAACCTAAGAGTTTCTGTCTCCGGCCTGAACGTGGGTCAGTCCAGAGAATTCACCAGGACCTACCTCACCACTCAAGATGATGTAAACAATGGTAGCATTACCAACATTGCCAGTGCCTCCACAATCTATAACGGTGAGAACATAAGCGCCAGCGACCAGGTTACGGTTACCGCAAGGCAGCGACCCAGCCTGGCCATGACATATACAGCGAACCCCACCACCTACAGCCTTACAGGAGATATCGTGGAATTTACCGTGGGGGTAAGCAATACCGGCAATATTGACCTCCAAAACATTGAAATCAGGGATGAATTGAGTGATATGACCCAGAACATTGCCCGGATCAATGTCGGCGAAGAGGGTCAGGCCACATTCCAATATACCATCACACAAGATGACCTGATCAACGGATACATCGAAAATACGGCAAAAGTAACCGCAGTCGCCATTAACGGAAGGAAGCTGGAGGCAACAGATCAAATTCGGGTGTATGCAGATTTCAACGAATTAATTGCCAACGATTCTGATGTAACAGATCAGCCCGTAGACGGATTTGCTGGCGGGGTGGCTCTGGCCAGTGTACTCCACAATGACCTGCTCAACGGCAACCCTGTAGACCCGGATCAGGTTACCATCACCCTGGTGGAAGCATCCTCCGACGCAATTGAGCTGGACACCAATACCGGTGAGGTCAGGGTACAACCAGGCACACCGGCAGGTACCTATACACTGGATTACAGAATTTGTGAAACCCTGAACGAAGTAAATTGCGATGAAGCCTCTGTGATCCTGGCAGTGAAAGAATCTGCTGATCTGGAGGTCGTCAAAACCGCTGACCGTGAAACAGCTGTTGCAGGTGAAGAATTGACCTATACAGTTTCTGTCACCAACCTTGGCCCGAATACAGCACATCAGATCGTGGTTACTGATCAACTGCCCGATGGCCTTGAACTGATAGAGGCTGATCCTTCCAGAGGAGCATGGGAGGCACCTGAATGGCGTTTCACAGAACTGGCTGAGGGAGAAGAAGCAATACTGACGCTGCGTACCCGGGTTAACGAAAACATTTCACATGGTTATTTGATGCACAATACCGCTGTGGCAACAGCTCAGACCAATGATCCCGACCTGAGCAACAATGAGGACTCAGTAACCACCCCGATTCACAGGAAGGCTGATCTCCATGTGATGAAAGAAGCAGATGATACTCATGTTTTAGCAGGAGAATCGACCTGGTATACAATTACCGTCACCAACCAGGGGCCGAGTACTGCAGAAGATATTGTTGTTACAGATCAATTACCCGACAAGCTTACATTGATTGAAACCGAAACCGCAACGGGGACTTGGAACGAATCTCATTGGTCCATAGAAGAAATGACCCCGGGACAGGTTGAACAAATGCGTATCCATGTCAGATTCAGTCCGGACATTCCGCATGAAACAATCAAAGTAAACACAGTCAGCGTAACCAGTTCCACCGAAGATCCTGATACTTCAAATAATACCGACCAAGCTTCGGTAAGGGTAATGGCTGAAGCCGACCTGGCTATTACAAAAACAGCAGACCGGGAACCTGCCTATGCAGGAGGAGAGCTGATCTATACCCTCACTGTAGAAAACCTCGGACCGAGTGATGCACAGCAAGTGGTGATCACTGATGAATTACCTGACCAGCTAGAACTTATTGAGGCCAACCCATCCAAAGGAAGCTGGGATGATCCCGAATGGAAAGTCGACGTGGTCGAAGCAGGTGAGAGCGTGAGCATGCAATTGGTCACAAGGTTGCGTTCTGACATTGCCGAAGGAAGTATCATCACCAATACCGCAGTGGTTGACAGTGACACATACGATCCCGACACTGATAACAATGAAGCGACTACCCACACAACCATCACTACGCTTGCCGATCTGGAAATAATTAAAGAAGCGGAAGGAGATTATTTTGTCGCCGGAGATGAAGCCATATTTACCATCACGGTCAGCAATCTCGGGCCGAGTGATGCGCACAAAGTAGTGGTAACTGAAGAATTGCCCGATGAACTGGAATTTATTGAAGCCATCACATCTACAGGACAATGGGAAGCTCCGGAGTGGACCATCGGTACTTTGGAAGCCGGTGAATCTGTGAGCATACAATTGGTTACAAGCTTAAATCCCGACATCCCGGAAGGAAGCACCATCACCAATATCGCGGTGGTTGAAAGCGAAACTGAAGATCCCGACCTGGATAACAATAAGGCAATTTTGAACACCCCTGTCCATACACGCGCGGATCTGGTCATTGAAAAACTGGCCGATCAAGAGGAGGTCGTTGCCGGAGAAGAAGGATCTTATACCATTCAGGTAACCAATCACGGACCAAGCAATGCCAGCGACCTGGTAGTCACGGAACACTTCCCCGAAGGATTGGAAATCATCAGTGCCTCTGCTACATCCGGAGAGTGGGACGAAAATCAATGGACCATCGACCGACTGGATGTCAATCAGACAGAAACACTGAATATCCTTGTCGCATTCAGTCCGGACATTCCGCATGAAACAATCAAAGTAAACACGGTCAGCGTAACCAGTTCCACTGAAGATCCGGATACTTCAAATAATACCGACCAAGCTTCGGTAAGGGTAATGGCTGAAGCCGACCTGGCCATTACAAAAACAGCAGACCGGGAACCTGCCTATGCAGGCGATGAATTGATCTATACCCTCACTGTAGAAAACCTCGGGCCGAGTGATGCACAGCAAGTGGTGATCACTGATGAATTACCTGACCAGTTGGAACTTATTGAGGCCAACCCATCCAAAGGAAGCTGGGATGATCCGGAATGGAGCATCGATTTGGTCAAAGCCGGAGAAACTGTCAGCATCCAACTGGTTACAAGGCTGCCTTCAGATATGGCAGAAGGAAGCTACATCATAAACACCGCGGTGGTTGACAGCGACACATATGATCCTGATAGAGAAAATAATGAGGCCAGTGTAACTAACACCGTACAGACACTTTCTGATTTAGCCATCCGCAAGGAGGCGGAACCGGAAATATTCGTGGCTGGTGAAGACATAACCTACACGATTACGGTTACAAACCACGGCCCAAGTAAGGCTTACCAGGTGGAGGTTACCGACCAATTGCCTGAGGGGCTAACACTGACAGCAGCCGATCCATCTACCGGCACCTGGGACAATCCGTTGTGGATGATTGATTCGATGGATGCCGGAGAAGAGTTCACACTGACACTGGAGGCCACATTGGACAATAACATTCCCGATGGAACAATGATACTGAATACGGCCAGTGTAAAAAGCCGTACGGAAGATCCTGACCTTTCTAACAATGAGTATACCACTTCCAATGAGGTACAGGCTATTGCAGACCTGGCGATCAATGTGACCCACAGGTATCCCACGGTCATCGCCGGAAACTATATGCATTACACTGTAGAAATATACAATATGGGCCCGAGCCGTGCAATTGATGGGGACATTAACATTGATTTTGACCGTTTTGTTGAGTATACCGAAATATTGGAAGACGGCACTGATGACTCATGGAATGAGTGGACCAATCCGCTTACGATTGCTGAAATTGCCGTAGGTGATACATTGACATTTACCATGAGATCACTTATCAATAGCCGGGGTGAAGAAACACTTACCCAAACCAGCAGCATCTTTGCTGAAACGACCGATCCGGATGAAAGCAACAACGTGGATGTGGCAGTGATTGAGATCGTGGCCCTGGCCGATCTGATCATGAGCAAATCGGCCAGTGAACAGCCGGTGGCCGGCCGTGAATATTACTACGAGATCAGCGTTTATAACAAGGGACCGAGTGATGCATGGGATCTGAAGATCAGCAACACATTCCCGGAAATAGTGGAAATTACCGATATAAATAAAGATGCGGTAAAATCCGGCAACGACCTGGAATGGACAGTGGAGGAACTGTCGGCCGATAAAACCACAAATATGTACGTAAGGGCGTATGTACCAAGTCATGTTAAAAGAGGTACCCCGCTTGAAAGCCGCTCCCATGTGCTCAGTGTAACCCCGGATCCGATCCTGGAAAACAACCTGGCTCTACTTGCCCTGATCGTTGATACCGAGGCTGACCTGGAGGTTAAGAAGTATGCGAGCGAAGATGTGGTGGAAGGCGGCAATATGGTAGACTTCACCATCCGCGTAACCAACATCGGGCCAAGTTACTCCAGGGAGGTCAGCATTGTGGACGAACTGCCTGAGGGTATGTCTTTCGTAAGTGCTGACAATGGCGGCCATTATATCGATTACGACCACAGCATTATCTGGTCCGTGGATGAATTGCCGGACGGCGAAAGTATTGACCTGACATCCACTGTAAGGGTAGGCCGGGAAGTACCGGGTGGCACCATCCTCACCAACCTTGCATTGGCCACTAGTATGACCAAAGATCCGAACTCGCTCAACATCAGAGACCTTGCAAGAGTAAGGGTGGAGCAATACGAAGGCTTGTTCATCCCAGAAGCATTCTCACCCAACGACGACGGATTCAATGACAGATTTGTGATCGGAGGGCTCGAAGACCTTTACCCCAATGCAGCCATTCGCATTTATACCCGCTGGGGCACCCTGGTATTTGAGCAGAATCCTTATGAAAATGACTGGGATGGTACAGATATGAACAATCAGGACTTGCCTGAAGGCACATATTATTATATATTACACCTCGAAGATGGCAAAGAGCCATTGCGGAGGTTCATTTATTTAACAAGATAGGAAACGCAATTTTTTTCACCCATGAAACGCTTACTTATTCTTCTTGCGTTGTTTTGCTCATGGAGTTGTTTCCAGGAATTGTCTGCACAACGAGAAGTGATGTACACCAATTACCGGCTCAACATCCAGGAGTTTAACCCCGCTTATGCCGGCAGCAGGGCATCTTTGGCAGTTTTGTCCATGAACCGGTCACACTTTACCATGGTGTTTGACCGGTCACCAATTACCCAAAGCCTGAATCTACACACCCCATCCAGCGATAATGAATTTGTCGGACTGGGCTTGTCCATTCGCAATGAAAGAATCGGACCAATGACCAACACCTCCATTTTTGGCGATTTTTCCTATACCATAAGACTGGATCCCGAAAACCATTTATCCTTTGGTTTGAAAGCAGGCGTTGGTATGCTTGATATCCCCCTTGCAGAACTGGAGATCGATGATCCACGTGATCCTGCTTTTGCAGAAAATTATCAAAGTTACTGGCTACCCAATTTTGGCTTTGGGATTTATTACCGCCATCATGATTATTATGTTGGTTTTTCCATCCCAAAGTTACTTGAGGTCAATTATTTCGAGAGTTATTACAAAGGGGGAGCCAGAACCATTTTGTTGGAAAGGAATTATTTTTTCTCTGCAGGGATGGTTTTTCAGGTTCAGCCCGGGCTCGATATTGTTCCCACCACTTATATCCGTTACCAGCATGGAGAACCACTGGAAGCAGACCTGACAGTCAACTTTATTCTTTTTGAGCAGTACTCAATCGGTGCCATGTTGCGCCTGCAGGATGCCGCAGGATTTTTAGTAGGAATTGATATTACTGACCAATGGTCGGTTGGTTATTCCTTCGATTGGGCCGTGCTGAACCGTGTTCCAAGTTTTAACTTCGGAAGCCACGAATTGGTAATCCGTTATGACCTGCGGTTTTTTGACACACACATTCCGCGAAGGAGAAATTACTTCTAAGCATTCCCCCTAGCGGATCATCAACCTTTGAACCGGATAAACCCGATCACCCTGAAGGGTCAGCATGTAGATGCCTGGGGTTAGATTATATACATCAATCCTGGCCCGTACATTACCAGACTGGTTGATTTGTTCCTTCCTGACAACCCTTCCTTCCATATTATACAAAACAAGCGTGACATGTGAGTTATCTTCAATGTTAAACTCAAGCCATACATGCTCGCTGGCAGGGTTGGGATACATTTTCATTTCAAAAGGCTCGGGTTCCAGCCCGACAGATTTAACCACATCACCACCGTTCAGGCTTACGGATCCCTCTTGCGGGGCAAACCCTTCCCTCCTGATGATATAATTATAGTTGCCCGGCAACAAACCGTCAAATTCATATTGTCCTTTACGGAAGGTTTCTCCGTCAAGTGTAACAACGGCATCGGGGATATCATTCCCGTCCGTGCACTGAACACAAAAACTAAGCTGCCAGGTAAGCTTTGCAAAATTCGCCTCAAGAGATCGATCCTGATCGGCGACAAAACGGTAGGTGGCATCTGTGGAAACCTCCTGCCCTTCTTCCGTCCAGTTCACAAAATAGTAGCCCTCATGCGCGGAGGCCTCAAGGGTAACAGATTCGCCGTGGGCCCATTCGCCCTGGCCGCTGACATCTCCACCACGGTCAGATGAAACCATGGCGTCAATCCGGTAAGTCCGCAGCTCAAAGACAGCAGTCAGCTCCACATCTTCGCCGGGCATGGTAAATGCAAAAGAGGACTCGGTGCTCTCAACCTTCTCGCCCTGGCTTAACCAATGAACAAAATCATAGCCCGTCGATGCATCGGCCTCAGTCAAAACCTCGTCGCCGGCACGGAAATGGCTCCTGTCGGGATTCACACTGGCCCTCCCGGCATCAGATGGCTGTACATTCAAAATCAGTTTATATTCAGCAGGAACAAAGGAAACACCTACATGCACATCAGCATCAACAGACTCAATCACCAGGGTATCTTCCGTCTGACCATCAAGGGTTTCTCCGTTTACAGTCCAGGAATCAATGCGATAATGTGCATCAGGCAAGGCCTTAAAGAATATGGCTTCACCATGGTCAATCTCATCGCCGGAAGCAATCAAACCCCCATCGGTGCGGGCCTCAAGACGACCACCTTCGCCATCAACATCAAAATCAACAGCATAACTCATGACCCCGAAATTCGCCTCAAGAGATCGATCCTGATCGGCGACAAAACGGTAGGTGGCATCTGTAGAAACCTCCTGCCCTTCTTCCGTCCAGTTCACAAAATAGTAGCCCTCATGCGCAGAGGCCTCAAGGGTAACAGATTCGCCGTGGGCATAAGTACCACTGCCTGAAAGAACACCGCCAACTGCGGGATTCGAAGTAGTTCTCACCCGATAATCTGCAATTTCAAAAACTGCCGTAAGGGTTTCATTATGAGGAGCCACTGTATGTATATAAGAACAATCCGTGCTTCGGATCTTGCCATCAGATCCCCTCCAGTGTAAAAAAACATATCCGCTGGCAGCTGTGGCTTTTACTTCCACCTCAGCACCTGCCTGATATCGGGTGCGATTGGGAACACGCTTTACTGAGCCACCCTCACCCGGGTCAGCAACAGTTCTCAGTCTGTAATCAGGGGGTACAAATCCAATTGTTACATTGATATTTTTGTCAAGATCTTTAACCACAAGGGAGACATTGGTGTTCCCGGATACGATCTTGCCATTGATCCGCCATTCCTTCACGGAATATCCGTCAGCCGGGTCGGCGGTAAAGCCTACATCCCTGCCCTCCTGTACCTTTTCGCCTGATACGATGGACTTATCGCCAAGCTGCGCAAGGATTACACCATTGCCATCAGCAACCTCAAAAGTTACCGTGTAATATTTTTCGGTAAGGAAGATGTCTTTGGTCACATCCCCTTCCTTCACCTCAATTTTGCCTGTTTTCGAATGGTAACCGGTTTTCACAACCTTGTAATCGTAGGTTCCGGGCAGCACCCCTTCAAAATGGTAACTGCCCCTGGAATTGGTGTTGCCATCAAAGGTTATCGAGGCACCGGTTAAGCCTTCACCTTCCTGGTCATACAGATTGAATGTTACCGCGACTGATTCAGGCTTTGGGGCCTCAACCTCCTGAAAATGAGCCACAAGATTGCGGTTCTTTTTCACCGTAAAGGTATACTCAAGACTTTCGGAAACCACATTGCTTCCCTCCTTCCAGTGCAAAAATTCATAGCCGCTCACCGGCTTGGCCTCAACACTGGCTTGCTGCCCATCCTCATAGGTGCCGGCTCCCCGGGTGGTTCCTTTATCTGCGGGAACCACTGAGGTCGAAACCTGGAACTTTTCAGGTTCAGATTCAACAAATCGGGCCGAAACATTTCTGTCTCCATCCATCAGTATATTTACAGAGGATTTGGATCCACTGACCGCACCCGACCAACCTTCAAAAACCCAGTCGCCTTCAGGTACCGCATCCAGCGAAAACGTGCTGCCTGCATCAGCCGGAACCGGACCCGAATAGGCTTTGCCATCGACCATGACCTTGCCCTTCCCTTCTACATCAACTTCAAGATATACCATAGAGATATCCCTGGCAGACAAGGAGCCATGATTATGTTTCAAAGGAATATTGTCAAAATCGGGTGCCGGCCCGTTTATGAAAGTATGACTTGGGATAAAGATCAGGTCGGTGTGGCTGCCATATTTCTCACAGGCAGTTGCATCGGTACAAAAACTAAAACGAAGATCAAGTAATTTACCACCATCAGAAATACTTGCCGATCGGCTTATGTTATACCAACTTAACATAAAAAGGCTATCGGTGATATTGGTCATGGCATTGGAAATGTCCGGATGCAGGTTATCTACAGAGAGGCACCGGGCAACAGAATTGTTGAAATACAGAAAAATCTGGATTACATTGACCTCATCAAAGCCTTCAACGGTGATTGGTATGACCACCTCTTCTCCGGGAACGGCTTTAACATCGGCAATGTTAATGGACGAGGAGGGCTCACTGCCCGATATGGCTGCTGAGGAAAGGAGAATGGAAAGCAGACAGGAGATCAGAAGGGTAAATGATGTTTTCATAATCTGTTCTTTTGGATGACTTCCCCCCACAATCTTCTCCCTTATAGCCTTTTACCGATAATCAACGTCCGATACGGGTGTAGAGGTAAATTCGTCAGGGCTTCAAACAGCCGGTGATCTGTTTAGCAATCCTGTAAATGTTTTGATGACACCAGTCAGGAAAGCCTGACAAGCAATACCGTTAAAAAACTATACGAAATGTAGTAAAATAATGTTACAAAAACCTACATCTTTGTAGGTTTTTTTTGATTTTTTTGTAAGCATTCAGGAGTTTTTTGTAGGCGTAAAACCTACATTGCGTGTCTTTATATACGTACAACACGCAATTTTTTGCAGTTAGAACAGGGAATTCAGACCACTTGTCGCACTTATCATGCCCATGGATATATAAATAGGAGGATATGTGAAGGGCACGATATTTAACACCATGTTATACGGGAAGAAAACAGGAAAGTTTCAGAAACCCGCATCAATTTGTAGGTTTTTTTGATTTTTTGTAAGGGATTCCTTACAGGCGGAAGGTGTAAAAAAAACCTTCCCGATTGTGGTGCAACACAACCGGGAAGGTTTTGAATTAATGTTCACTTAAACTATTTAATGATTCAGGGCCTCCCGCATTCAGGGAGGCTCACCCATCCCTTTAAAATATTTTGTAGTCAAGCTTGCAAATTTCGGGATAACAAAAAAAAGGATAATGCGGTTCAATCATGAATCAGGAAGCCTGAGTGACTGTATCTGTTCCAAATACCGTGGAAAAACAACTACGGCGCATTGATAGCCGGCAGCTGGATAAACCAACCAAGCCAGATCCACTATCTGTCCGGCTAGAAAATCCGGATCGCTCTGATGACAATGAAAATTCCAATCAGCCCAAAACCAATGAAAAGCGCCCACTGCGAAACAGGAATGGGTCTTATTAATTCGGATATTGAACCGTCGATAAATTCGGCATTATGCGGAATAGCATCATCGCAACGTGAAATTTCTATTGCATCTATATCACCTACCCCTGCATCAAACGCAATAGGAGAAGATCCACCGGAATACTCAAACTCTATATAAAAAAGAGTGACGTCACCAATTATATTGGCATTATTATTCTCCCAATTAAAGACCAAATACCCGGGGGCGCTATCAATAGTCCCTTCAGGAAATTCAGAAACATCAATGGTTGCTGAATGAAACCCCACAAAATCCAACACTCCTGCATTAAATGACATCCCAAATTCAAAGGAACAAACACCTTCAGAATCAGTAAGTGCATCTGTAGCATCCATATAAACAGGAATTAAAACATTCGTATTGGCATAGGCCTCTTTATCTGCAATTTTTACAGTAACATCGGGATCATTGTTATTCTGCCCCTGCACGTTAATTGCAAGCAACATCCCGAATGCAAAAAATAAAGCGTATAGTTTTTTCATGTCTTAGGTTTTAAAGGGTGGGTGAATACTTATTATTAATCTAGCAAATGTAAAAATTTCATTTCAAATAAAAAAACGTTTTTTTAGTCACACAGAAACCTTCTTAATCTACTCAACATGAAAGAATTTAACCTTCAAAAGCCAGACCTTTTCCGGGAAAATTCGGTTTAACAACCGGAAGTATCAGCATTTTTTTTTATATACTTGTAACAGTCGATCCTTTTTCCGGATCCCGGTGGTTTGCAAATGATCGCATTATTGAAAACAACATCCCATGACAAAAAAAGCAATAAGCATTCTAATTTTTACCATTATGTCTTTCAGCAACTTATCAGCCTCCGACGGAGAGGTCATCCGACTTGTTGAACCCCAGAAAACAGGTGGCATGCCACTGCTTGAAGCCCTCGACAACAGGCAGAGCATGCGCAGCTACAGCCAGGAAGCCCTCAGCGACCAGGATCTGTCCAACCTGTTGTGGGCAGCATTCGGGGTAAACCGCGAAGACGGCAGACGCACCGCCCCGACGGCCAGAAACTGGCTGCAGTTCGACATTTATGTGATCATGGCCGACGGATGGTATCGTTATGATGCGGAAAAACATGCCCTGATCCGCGGAGGCACAGAAGACCTGCGCGAATTTGCCGGCACCCAGGATTTCGCCCGGGAAGCCCCGGTAAACCTGATCTTCGTATCGGACCACGACCGCATGAGGGGGGCCGACCGCGAAAAGCGGGATTTCAATTCCGCCACTGACGTGGGATTCATTTCCCAAAACGTTTACCTGTTTTGCGCCTCCGAAGGCCTGGCCACAGTGGTGCGGGGAATGGTTGACAGGGAAAAACTCCATGAGGTGCTACAGCTAAGGCCTGCACAACACGTCATCCTGGGGCAAAGTGTAGGGTACCCCGCACAATAATTTCATATGAAAACAAAAAAGCCCCTCCGGGTCGAAGGGGCTTGTGATTCCGCCAGGATTCGAACCTGGGACCCACAGCTTAGAAGGCTGTTGCTCTATCCAGCTGAGCTACGGAACCATTAGAAATTGCCGTGCAATGATGCCTGAAAATACCCGGCAGCGGGAAACTGCCTCAGAATGAATGTTTGCAACTAAAAATCTGTCCGTCTAGTTGCTTGTTTTATCCCGGTGCGGCATTGCTGCATTGGCAGTGCTGCGTTTTGCAGTGCAAAGGTACGATTTTACGCTTAATTGTCCAAAATCAGGTTAAAATATCTGCTGCCGGCTTGCCGGTGCGGACCCGTATCCTTGCGGGATTTGGATGCAAGGGCCAGCTATTTCCTCCGCCTCCCCACCCGCATCGGGCACCAATACCCATAAGATTCTGCCCGCAACCAGGCTTTCCCAAAAAAGTTGTGGGAGACGCAACCTCAAGGCATATCCGCAAGATGCAACTGAAGGACATCTCCCCGGAAAACCCGGCACCCCTACTCCTCCCACGGTTTCAGTTTCTCCGGAGCCACTGCATTGATCAGGGCCCTGGCCACAACCATGCTGGAATCAATCACCGGCAAGCCCTCCGCCCTGGCCTCCTTGTGCACCATCGGAAACTCCGTACACCCGAACACCAGCAGGTCAACCCCACGATCCTTCAGCGACCGGCACGCCCCATACAACAATTCAAGGGCCTTGTCATAATTCCCGTTTGTCACCGATTTGATTCCATACGCCGAATGGTAAATGGCCGAATGCAGTTTGGCCTGCTCCTTTTCCGTCACATTGATCACCTCAAGCCCGTAATCCTCCAGGCTGTCATACAATTTGGTCATATGCGTTCCGGTTGTCCCCAGGATACCAATCCGGGCTGCACCCGGATAATAATGACGAATAAACCTCGACACCTCTTCAATCATGTTGAGCAGGCGAATGTTTGTA
Source organism: Bacteroidales bacterium (assembly GCA_003560215.1). Classification (GTDB taxonomy): domain Bacteria; phylum Bacteroidota; class Bacteroidia; order Bacteroidales; family UBA7960; genus PUPG01. Next base: position 14,053 of record PWIY01000255.1, read on the forward strand.
TCATGGGATGACAACTCCTGAAGGATCACATCAAAAATGGGCGACGCATGTGCCGAGTTACAGGCAAGCCCGGCCACCTGTACCCCCAGGCGATCCATTTGGAGCAATATCCGCACAATGGCATGGGCAGGATTTTCGTTGACCCGCCCCATGATAAATGCCGTCCGGTCATTGATCTCAGAAGGAAGAGAGAAAAGCAACTGAGACAGATGCTCCTGGTCACTTCCGGCAAGGGTCTGTGAAATAATCTTTGCAGACAGGTCAATTCCGGCACCCGGCCCCATTCCGCCAACAATCCCAATGGTTCCTTTTTTCATGTCCATATCTTATTCCCTGGCCTCCAGAATTAGTCTTGCCAATGTTCCGAATTCTTCGTGCGATACGCTGTTGGCGCGATCATAGGTGTCTACACGGTGAACAATGATCAGGTCATCGTCCGGGAAGATCAGCATGTGATGCCCTCCGGCACCCCTGGCAGAATAGGCTCCATCCGGAATATCCACATCAGGATAATGGGGAAAGGTGTTGAAATCCCTGGCCACCCACCACATATAACCATATCCGTCCACATCATACAAAGTGGCATCTGAATGGTATCGGGTACTCTCATAAACCCAGTTTTCCGGGATTACCTGGCGGTCTTCCCACCGTCCGTTGCGAAGCATCAGCAATCCGAAACGGGCCAGGTCACGGGCATCAATGGCAAACGGATAGGCCGGGTGGATCGACTCTTCGCCCGTCACATACCAGCCGTCTTCTGCTTCAAACTGCTCCATCCCGATGGGACGGGCAATTTCTTCCTCAATGGCTTCAAAAATATCTTTCCCGGTCTGCTCCATAAAAATGGTGCCGGCAGCGTTGAAATCCCAGTTGTTGTAGTACCAATGCGTCCCGGGTCGCACAACCAGACCGGTGGGCTTCAGATCCTTCATTCGCTGAGATTCATACAGAGCATCATGATAGATGCCTGAGCGCGATTTCATCAGGTCCCTGACCGTTGCCGTACGCTCCATCTCTGTCAGCGGCGGATCATCATCAATGCCCAGATCCTCCATGGATGCATCCATGGAAATGGTTCCATCTTCGATATAATTCCCGTACAAAGCACTGAGGAAACTTTTTCGGATGGAATGGGTCATGTATTTGGTATCCGTTTCACCCCATTCATCCACAATCATCCCATCGGAAACAATCATCACCGCTGAGGTAGCAATGGTTTCCGAATACTCCCTGGCAAGCGCCAGCCTTTCAGAGCTAAACCCCAGATCTTCCGGGGTATCTGCCTTGTCCCAGGTTTCACCGGGAAAGCGTTCCACCTCTGTGGCGCATCCGGCCAAAAAAACCGAAATCATCAAAAAAGAAAAATAACGTACCATAAATAACAATGTTTTATCCATAATAAAACCCTAGTAACATATGACCCACTAATAACATTCGACCCCTTCGGGGTCTAACCAACAACTAACAACCGTCAGCGCGCAGCGCTGACCAACCGGAGGGGCGAAGCCACGACTAACCGGAGAGTGCGGAGCACTCGACTAACCGGAGTGGCGAAGCCACGACCCGTCACGGCCTCCACTTCAGCCGGTCATTCAGGTTCAGCATATTGTATTCCCCCATGATCTCCACCACCTTATCCAGGGGTATGGCTTTTGCCTCATTCCCGTTATTCCCGACCATGTCTTCCGCCATAAACATTGAATTATAGATGGCTTCCTGTGTGGCTTCTTCCACCGCCTGGAAAAAAGTGTTCATATCGTTATTCCCGATTAGTGCCGGAATTTCCACGGGTTCCCTGCCAGTTACATACGGAATCGTATAAGCCGTTGAAAAGGCAATGGCAAAATCACCCGATCCGTTCGACATGAAGTTGGTGGTCCTTCCCATACCAACAAATGATCGTTTTGCCATCCGTTCCAGGTTCCGCTCCCCGACGC
>PWIY01000159.1 GCA_003560215.1 Bacteroidales bacterium
AATCATCATTTACGGTAAGCCGGGGCATCCGGAGGTAGCGGGCATTGTCGGCCAGGTAAACGGGGATGCAATCGTGGCAGACCGGCCGGAAACCCTTTCGCCGGAAACCCTGCCCGAAAACCTGACACTTTACAGCCAGACCACAATGCCGGCAGAGGGCCTTCGTAAACTGGCCCGGTGGCTTGAACAACATGGGAAAGAGGTGAAACTGCACAATACTGTTTGCCGGCGGGTCTCCGGCAGGGTCAGGGAAGTGGAGCAGTTTGCCCGAAAAAAGGATGTCATTTTGTTTGTCGGTGGGAAAAACTCATCGAATTCCCGGCATCTTTTTAATATTTGCCGGCGGGTCAACCCCCGCACCCACTTCATTGAGGATCCCGGGGAGGTGCAACCCAAATGGTTCCGGTCCGGCGACCAGGTGGGGGTCACCGGAGGCACATCCACCCCTGTTTGGCTGCTGGAAGAAATTGCCGGAGCAGTTTCGGAGACATTTGCCGGTTAGCGGAACATTCACAAGCCACCGCCCATGAGAACCAACAACCAACAACTGGAGTGGCGAAGCCACGACAAACCGGAGGAGGCGAAGCCTCCGACCAACCAAAAAACATGGCTTTACAACCTTTTTCACACGAATACTTCATGCGGGAGGCCCTGAAGGAGGCCCGGAAAGCTTACGATGCCGGTGAAGTGCCGGTGGGTGCCGTGGTGGTGAGTGACCAACGGATCATTGCCCGGACACATAACCTGACTGAAAGGCTCAATGATGTGACTGCCCATGCGGAAATGCAGGCCATTACTGCCGCTGCCGATTATCTTGGGGGCAAATACCTTTCAGATTGTACACTGTACGTTACACTGGAGCCTTGCAGTATGTGCGCCGGTGCCATTTTCTGGGCCCAGGCCGGAATGCTTGTATATGGGGCTGAGGATGAAAAAAGGGGGTATACCCGTGTGGCTGGTGACTTGCTTCATCCCAAAACAAAAGTGTTGCAAGGGGTTGAGTCGGAGGCGTCTGCGAAAATGCTGAGGGAGTTTTTCCGGGAAAGACGACCGGATTGAAAATACCTCTCCTTATGGTTGAATTAACCTTCCTGAAATGGGGCTGGGAAACATGCTCTCCAACAAGGATTACGATCCGTTAAGCTCTAGTTTACAGTTTCTTTCATGATCTCTTCCAGTGCCGGAATGTTTCTGTGTGCCCACTTTCCTTTGACCACGCCTTCCTTCATCAAGACCAGCCCCGGGTTTGAACGGATAATCGTTTTCAGTTCAATTTCATCTGAAAGGTAGAAAGGGTAGGGGGTCTGGTAGGAATGCCGGAATTCGTCCACTGTTCTTTGGGTGGATCCGGTGAGCACAATCAAAGGGTAGCCCATGGCTTCCGCTTCTTTCGCAAGGGGAGTCACTCTTTCTTCGAAGGCCCTGGTGTTTGACCGGTGAAGATCAGGGGCAACTACCATAAAAAGATACCCTGGCTTGGTCATATAGAACCCGGTGAGATCATCTCCGAATTCGTCCTCAATGTAAAAATCCTCAATTTTTGCCTCCTGGTAAGGCTGAATAACCTCATCCCTTCTGTCTTTGTATTCCCACACTGCTGCCCACTCCGGGTCATCCCACGGGTAGTCATCCGCCGGATATTCCCTTATTTCTCCGGTTTCCGTGTTTTCAAAGATCAGGTAGGTGTCTGCAATTTCCTCCGTTGGCATCACCAATTCGGTGATGTCATTGCCTGTTTTCCAGGGGCGGAAATCGATTATGGGCAGATTGCGGAGGCAATGAACCGAAAGCCAGAGGATTCCGATTGTAAAGAGCAGTAAAAGCCAGCCATCTGCTTTCTTCGACAATAAAGGACTTATTTTGTTCCGGAAAACAAAAACAATGATTGCTGCGGCAAGTAAGAATACATTTTTGTTGAAGGTGGCCCAGTTGCTGATGATGATGGCATCACCAAAACAACCACAGTCAGGAACCGGGTCGGTAATTGCAATATACAGTGTCAGCGGGGTGAAGACTGCCATAAACAATAATCCGCCCCAGGCACTGAGGCGCATTTTCAGGCCGAGTAAAATGCCGATGCCGATGACAAACTCAAGGGTGCTGAGCAGAAGCGCAGAGGGCAAAGCCGAAAACATGAGCCAGTCCAGATTAAAGGCCATGAAATAGTCCTGGAATTTATAAGCAGAACCCAGGGGATCAATGGCTTTCACGAATCCGGAAAAAATAAAAACCCCACCCAGCACAATGCGGGCGATCCATACCAGCAACTTAAGGGAAACACTCATGGGAATGCATTTTAACAATTTAAAAAACCGCATATGGATGTTGGCAAACAACCATTGCGATTTTTTTATGAAGTCAGCAGCCTCAGTCTCTTTGCTCGATACGGCCTACAATTCTGTATACCACGGTGGGGCGTTCAGGATGATTGTAGTTTACGGTAACTGTCCTGCTGATACGCTGTGGCCGTGGAGCCAGCCTGAACTCAACCTTGATCACACTTTCTTCACCCGGTGCAATGGGTTCTTCCGGCCATTCAGTTACCCTGGTTCCGCAGCACGCGCGTACCCGGCTGATAAGAAGTGGTTCATTGCCCGTGTTGGTAAACTTAATGTCAATTTTGGTGTCAGGCATGCTGTCAACATACATGGTGCCGTAGTCGTGACGCTCCTTTTCAAAGGTGATTTCCGGACCGTTCGGATCGTCTGCTTTGGCTGTGGTGGTCAGAAAAATGACCATGAAGATCAATGAAAGAACGCTTTTCATGTCAGTCGTGATTTAAGTGCCTACATTCCGTTATAATCGCAAATATACGATATTGTTTAATCTGTTTTGCAAAAAAGAACGATCATGAATAAAAAATATTTTATAAAATTAATTAATCTGTGGCAAAAAATGTGTTACGATGCAAATTTTTAAAACAACTCCCCGTATATGAGCCCGCTCAGACTTGCCATGCTTACCACCAGCATGATAAAAACAGCTGTTTTCCTGGTTCCGAGTACGCTGTGAATTACCAGCATATTCGGCAGCGAAATGGCCGGTCCGGCAAGCAGCAGTGCCAATGCCGGTCCTTTCCCCATGCCGCTGTGCATGAGTCCCTCGATGATCGGGACTTCAGTGAGTGTGGCAAAATACATCAGGGCGCCGAACAGGGAGGCAAATAAATTGGCAGCCAGCGAATTACCGCCTACAAGACCCGCCACCCAATGATCGGGAATGATGCCCTGTCCTTCAGTGCCGGGTGCCCCGAGAAGGAAACCGGCCACAAACACACCCGCAAAAAGCAGTGGTACGATCTGTCTGGTGAAAGACCATGTGGACAACAGCCACTCACGGGGTTCCCCCTTTTCGGCCCAGGTAATAAGTGCGAGTGCGATGAACCCCACGGCAAACGGGATTTCCGGAATGCCGGGCGACAACAATGCAGCGATTATCACTGCCGCAACGGAAGCAATGACGTTCAGGAACTTCAACCGGAGGACAAAGATCAGGGTCAGCGAAAAGAGCACTGCAAATACAGATGTGATGACCCATTGACTGGCCCATACCTGGTGCCAGAAACCCTGAGCGTTTCCGGGAGATCCCCAGTTGGCAAATACCAGAACCCCCACAAGGGAAAAGAACAGCAGGGCCGTTTTCCACATGGGCCTTTCACCGGCATCATCCGGGAAGGCCATGGCTTTTTCAGATCGCTGCTTTTCCTCTTTGCGGAAGAAAAACGCCATCAATAAACCAATGATGATTGCGAAAATGACGGCCCCGATCATTCGGGCAAGACCGATCTCCACACCCAGGATGCGGGCAGTCAGAATGATGGCCAGGATATTGATGGCAGGCCCTGAATACAGGAAGGCGACTGCGGGGCCAAGTCCTGCTCCCCGTTTGTGAATCCCTGAAAATAGAGGCAAAATGGTGCAGGAGCACACGGCCAGAACCATCCCGGAAACGGAGGCCACCATGTAGGATTTCCATTTGATGGCTTTAGCACCAAAATATTTAATGATCGCACCTTGCTGCACGAACACGGCAATGATGCCGGCCAGGAAAAAAGCCGGAATCAGGCAAAGAATCACATGTTCCCTGGCATAATACTGCACAAGGTGCAGTGCCTCAAAAAATGCTTCCCTGATACTATCCATGCTGGCTGATCAGCTTTTTGAGTTCTTCGGGTGAGGGAACTCTGCCGCTGACCGCAACTTTTTCATTGATGACTAAAGCCGGGGTGCGTACCACCCCG
>PWIY01000001.1 GCA_003560215.1 Bacteroidales bacterium
CCTTCAAGAAGCAAACGACAGGAACCCAGCCCCATTCCCATGCCAAATTCCCTGCAGGCCCTGGCCAGATTCCTGTTGATTGTTCCGGCCATTTTAGTTCCGCCGGTCATACTTGAAACCCACAAAGGAAGTTTCAGGGTTTTTCCGAGGAAATTGGTTTCGGGGATGTTGTCGGACGGATGCGCGCTGAGCAAAGGCTCATACACAAAGCGGTTATCCATCTCTTTGACCAGTGTGCGTGAGGCAAAGGCAAGGTCTATGTGGTCTTTTTTCCGGTCTTCCATATCAGGATGCTTCAGGTTTCCAGTCAGCAGGGTAATATAAGTCAATGGCACCTTGTGCCGCAACGATCAGGGGTGTTTCATGTTCCCAGGTAACGGGAGATTACAAGCCGCAGAATTTCCGAGGTGCCTTCACCGATCTGAAGAAGCCGCTGATCGCGGTAGAAGCGTTCTACGGGGTGGGGCTTGAAAAGGCCTGTGGCTCCGTGTATCTGTACGGCTTCATCGGCAATTTCCCTGGCAATTTCTGAGGTGTAAAGTTTGGAAATGGCTGCATCCCTGGCAAACTGAATGTTGTTGTCTTTTTTCCAGCATGCATTGTAGAGGGTGTTCCGGGCCAGTTCAATCTTCATATCCATGTCTGCAAGCTTGAATGCAACGGCCTGGAATTTGGAAATGGGCTGGCCGAACTGTTCACGGTTTTTGGCATGTTCCAGTGAGGCCTCCATGGCACCCCTTGCCAGACCCAATCCGATGGCGGCTATGGACAACCTGCCCGAATCAAGTGTGTTCAGCATGATGCGGCCACCCTGTCCTTCTTCTCCCAGCAGGTTTTCTGCCGGTACACGGCAATTGTTGAAAAACAGTTTTCCGGTATCGCTGGCCCTCCACATAAGCTTTCCGGTAGTCCTTTCGGTTGTAAAACCCGGTGTGCCGCGTTCCACAATGATGGCAGAAAGTTTTTTGCGGCCATTCCGTTCACCTGTTACTGCCTGCAGTGTAACCCCTCCGGATATGGGCGAAGCAGAATTTGTGATGTGTGTTTTGGTTCCGTTGATGACCCATTCGCCGTTCTCCAGCCTGGCAGTTGTTTCCGAGCCCATGGCATCCGAACCGGCATTTTCTTCGGTCAGGCCGAAAGCCCATGTCCTTTTCCCGGTGCAAAGCGGGGGTATCAGGCGTTCTTTCTGCGCATCCGTGCCATATTTCAGGATGGGGGCAATGCCAAGGGAGTTTACCGCTGCCACTGTAGCCGCCTGTGAGCTGTCTACCCTGGCAAGTTCTTCAACGATAATGATATAAGACAGGGTATCGAGGTTGCGCCCCCCCAGCTCTTCCGGAACCTGAATTCCGAAAAAACCCATTTCGCCCATTTTTGCAGTCAGCTCTTCGGAGAAGATCTCGCCTTCATCCAGTTTGCCTGCCAGGGGCCTGACCTCCGACTCTGCAAATTTTCGCACCTCTTCCCTGAGGGCTTCGTGGGCTTCTGAAAGAAAAGGACTGTTTTCCATTTATATATATAGTTATGATTTTAAATCTTTTATCCACATCATAATAACAAAAATGCCATGATTTGGTTCTGTAAAAGTAAAAAAATCTGCCAATGCCCGGCAGTTAATCCCGCAGATTGCCGGTAAGCAGAATCAGGGGTGCATTGTCGGCCACCACTTCTCCGGCTTTGGCATGTACCGATTTTACAATTGCCTTTGCCGTGGCACTGACCTTGTTTTCCATTTTCATGGATTCAAGAATCATCAGTGTATCTCCCTTGTTGACCGTTTCACCCGCATTCACCATCACCTTGATCACAGTGCCCTGCATCGGCGACCTTACCATGCTGTCTCCCTCCAGCTCGGGGTTCTCATTCAAATGCCCCAGTGTTTCCCTGTCCATATATTTCGGGGGACTTACCCGGCCTGTATTCCCACCGTAATGAAACATTATTTCGCCATTGTCTGCGGAGAAATAAACCGTATGCAGAATTCCTTCAATTTCGAGCAGCATCCTGTGCGCTTCCCTCGACAACAAACTGCATCTGACGTAACGGCCATCTTCCCTGATGCTGATCTGCCGGGGAGAATGATACATGAACCGTTTATCGACCGTTTCGTTGTTGATCCGCAGCTTCACCTCCGGTATGAGACGCCAGTATCCGATCTGTTGCCAGATATTGATGCGGTCCCTTCCGTTTGTGTGCGAAAAGAGATATGCCAGGGTGATCAGGCTGTCAAACTGAACAGGACTGTCATGGTTGCTGCTTTGCCGGGCGGAAATTTGCCGCGTCATTGATGTGTTTACCTCTCCTGCTGTAAAGGCCGGGGATTCAAGCAGCCTGATCAGGTAGGCAATGTTGGTCTGGATCCCCAGGATGACGTAGTTTCTGAGATGCTCCAGGATTTTTTTCCGTGCCGTTTCACGGTTGTAAGCATGAAAAATAACCTTGCTCACCATGGGGTCAAACATCCCGTTCACCTCGCCCTGACCATCGAGTGACCGGTCTATGCGGAGTCCCCTGCCGGAAGGAGTCTGATGGAGCCTTACCCTGCCGGGTGAAGGGACAAAGTCGCGGATGGGATCTTCTGCATAGATCCTCGCCTCAATGGCATGCCCGTTCAGACGGACCTCATCCTGGGTGAAGGACAGTGGCATCCCGGTGGCAATGTTGACCTGTTCACGGACAATGTCAATGCCTGTGACCATCTCGGTGACCGGATGCTCCACCTGTATGCGCGTATTCATCTCCAGAAAGAAATAATCTGTTCCATCCAGCAGGAATTCCACAGTGCCCGCATTGGTGTAGCCAATGTCTTCCGCGAGGATCCTGGCTGAGTCCATCAGTTTGTTCCGCAGGGAATCCGGTATGCCCGGGGCCGGAGCCTCTTCAATGATCTTCTGGTGCCTGCGCTGTATGGAGCATTCTCTTTCAAAAAGGCTTACAATGTTCCCGTGATGATCTGCCAGCAGCTGCACCTCAATGTGGCGGGGGTTCTCCAGGTATTTTTCCAGGTAAACCTCGGGGTTGCCGAAATAATTGCCGGCCTCACGCTGCGTCATTTCCAGGGTTTCCTCCAGTGATGATGCGGACTCCACAATACGCATCCCTTTACCGCCGCCGCCGGCAGCGGCTTTGACCATGAGCGGATACCCGAGCTTTTCAGCAGCAGTCATCAGTTCGCCGGCTGAACCGGTTGTTCCCTCAATGACGGGAATGCCCAGTTTTTTGGCCAGCTTCCTGGCCCTGGTTTTATGCCCCATCAGTTCGATGGCTTCTTCAGATGGACCGATGAAAACCAGGCCGGCCTCCCTGACAGCTTTGGCAAACAGGTGGTTTTCCGCCAGAAACCCGTAACCGGGATGAATGGCGTCTGCACCACTTTCTCTGGCCGCTTCAACAATCCTGTCTATATTCAGGTAACTGTCGGCCAGGGTGTTTCCCCGGAGCAGAATGCGTTCGTCGGCCTCTCTCACATGAAGTGCAGCGCTGTCTGCCTCCGGATAAACCGCCACGGTGACAATGCCCATCTGGTGCAATGTCCTGAATATCCTTACCGCAATCTCCCCGCGGTTGGCCACCAATACCTTGTTGATCTGCTTCATGTCATGCATTTACTTCCTCCAGTATGGTTCCCGTTTTTCTTTGAAGGCACGGATGCCTTCCTTTGCTTCATCTGTATTCCCTGCCTCTTCCAATACCGCCGCTGTATAATCATACAACTGATCATTCACCGGATGATTCGCCACATTTCTGACGAGCTGTTTGCACTTCATCATGGCGCCGGGCGCATTTTTGATCAGCTCCCCGCTGATGCGGTCAATTTCTCTTCCGGCCTGGTCTGTGTCAACAACCATATCCGCAAGTCCGGCCTCCTTTGCCTGAATGGCCGGGATCAGGGAGCCGCTCAGCATGAGTTGCAGGGAGCGGTATTCGCCGCAGCGCCTGATCACAAAGGGAGAAATGGTGGCCGGAACAAGCCCCAGCCTGACCTCGCTGAAGGCAAACCCGGCATCTTTGGTTGCCACCACATAATCTGCCGCGGCGATCATCCCCATGGCACCGCCCATGGCTTTTCCGTGAACCAATGCAATCAGGGGCTTCGGGAATTCATAGAACGCCCTGAAAAGCTTTGACAGGATCTTAGGGGGCGGATCCCTGTCTTCGGTTGCTTCCTCCGACATCCACTCCAGGTCTCCGCCGTCACAGAATACTTTTCCTTCTCCC
>PWIY01000263.1 GCA_003560215.1 Bacteroidales bacterium
AAGAGATGCAACGAATTACCCCCCGCCTGCCCGAAGATGTAGCCGTACTTGAAATTGTAGACAGCTCCGATATTGTGGTGCGATCAATCAGCAACCTCTCTTCCACGCTATGGTGGGCCGGGCTTTTCGTGGTACTGGTGGTTTTTCTTTTCCTCCGCGAGTGGAAATCAAGCCTGATCATCATGCTGACCATGCCCGTTTCCCTGATCGCCGCATTCATCTTTATGTTCATGGCCGGCTACTCCATCAACATCTTCTCACTGATGGCCGTGGTGATCGCCATCGGGATGGTGGTTGACAACGCCATTGTGGTTTTGGAGAACATTTCCCGCCACGTGGAAAACGGAACACCCCCGCTTAAAGCAGCAGTAACCGGAGCATCCGAAATCGGGAATGCCATATCGGCATCCACCCTGACCACCATTTCCGTTTTCCTCCCGATGCTTTTTATGGGGGGAATTGTCGGAATACTTTTCCGTCAGCTGGCTGTGCTCACAACGGTAACCCTGCTGGCATCCCTGCTGACTGCACTGACCATGACCCCCATGCTGTCATCCAGGTTGCTGAAATCAGGGAAAGACAAAACCAAAGATGAAAAAAGCAGGTTATTCAGGGCCAGTGAGGATCTTTTTGTCCGTACCGAGAACGCTTATCAGAAATTACTAGGCTGGGCCGTGCACCACAAAATAATCGTGGTCACAATGGCAGTCATGATCTTTGCCCTGACTTTATTCACTGCTGTCCGCATTGGCACAGACTACATCCCGGAATTTGACTCAGGCGACGTAAGTGTCCAGTTTGAAATGGAAACCGGCACCAGTGTGGCTGAAACGGAAAAAGTCGCCAGAAGAATAGAGGAAATCATGCTGGAAGAAATCCCCGAGATCCAGACAGAGTTCACCATCGTTGGCCAGACTGAAGACGGATCACTGACCACAGTAGGTTTCAGCGAGGGAAAAAACATCGGCTCACTGGTGGCACGCATGGGACGGCCCGATGAGCGGGATCGCAGTGCGTGGGAAGCGGCATACGCAGTCAGGGAGAGAATAGAAAGAGAGATTCCGGAAATTGACCACTTTACCGTACACGGGGGAAGTCTGCTTTCTTCGGCTCTGCTGGGCAACCAAAAACCTGTTGAGATCAGCATATCAGGGAATGATTTTGACATCCTCAACGCAACTGCCAGAAAGCTCGGGGAAGAACTGGAAAACTCGCCCCATTTTATCAATGTGGAAAACACCATTGACCCCGGGAAAGCAGAGTTTGAAATATTTGTGGACAAGGAACGTGCTTCGATGTTCAACCTGAACGCAGGAATGGTAGCCATGCAGGTGCGCCAGAGCATTTACGGTACAGAAGCCGGTGAATTCAAGCAGGGAGGTGATGAGTTCCCCATTACCGTCCGCTACGGGGATGAGTTCCGTAAAAGCGCCACCGACCTGGAAAACATCCTGATTCAGAGCCTGTCGGGCCAGCAGATTCCGGTCAGGGAAGTGGCTCAGGTCCGGGAAAGAACCGCTCCGCTTGAGATAAGGAGAGAAAACCAGCAACGGGTGGTAACAGTCATGACCGATATCCACGAAATATCATTGGGCGAAGCAACTGAAAAAGCCCGGGAGATCATCGGTGATTTCCAACTGCCAGAGGGTGTGTCAATGGAAATCGGAGGGCAGGTTACCGAGCAACGTGATTCCTTTGGCAGCCTGAACCTGATGTTCTTTGCGGGCATCATCCTGGTTTATATGGTCATGGCTTCACAGTTTGAATCGCTCATCGATCCCTTCATTATCATATTCGCCATTCCGTTTTCCATCATCGGGGTAGTCTGGGCGTTTGTGGCAACCGGACTGACCCTGAGCGTGGTAACGTTCATCGGAGTGATCATGTTGCTCGGAGTGGTGGTGAACAACGGCATTGTGCTGGTAGATTACATCAACCAGCTCAGGGAGCGGGGGCATCCCCTCCGGCAGGCTGTACTCGAAGGCGGCAGGGCAAGGTTGCGCCCGGTGTTGATGACAAGCCTGACAACGATGCTTGGCATGCTGCCGATGGCCCTGAGTTCAGGCATGGGGGCGGAAATGTGGAGCCCGCTGGGAATCACGATCATCGGAGGCCTGCTGATTTCAACTTTGATCACCCTGGTGCTGATTCCGGTGGTTTACACCAGTTTCCATATCCGTTCATTCAATGCAGCATAGACAGGTAAAAGAATGTTGCGCGTTGCGCAATAACAAGACCCCGGACCCGGAAGATCTGATCCTTCCGGGCGCCCGGGGCACAATGCAACACTCCCTTTGGAGAAACATAAAACGTCTATATAGAAATGTGTTAATAATCAGTCTTTTTTCTACTTATTTTTGAGTTGTTAATTTTGTAACAAATATTTTTTGTTATACTTTTGCCTGCGTCAAAGAGAAATCTGTCAAAGAAAATCACCTTAAGAATTTTTTTCCTAATTTTGAACGCTCATATACAGAAGAGAACATATTATAAACCCTTTTAGCGATGCAAAAAAAACTTCAGGAGCTCACCGAAAAAATCTACCAGGAAGGCGTAGAGAAGGCGAATAAAGAAGCTGAAAAAATCGTTTCTGATGCCAAAAAACAGGCCGATGAGCTTGTGGCCAAAGCGAAAAAAGAAGCTGATGCGACCAAAGAGAAAGCCGAAAAAGAAGCGGAGGAGACAAGAGACAATGCGCTGAATGAACTTCAGTTGTCTGCCAGGCAGGCGATTTCGGATCTGAAACAGGAAGTTGTCAGCCTGATCCAGGCCAAAACCATTGAGCCGGAAACGCAAAAGGCCTTTAAAGATGAGGGTTTTACCCGCGACATCATACAGACCATCGTGAAGAACTGGGATCCGAAGGGTAGCGGCAACGTTGACCTGACTGTGTTGTTGCCCGAAAACAAGAAAAAGGAGTTTGAAGAGTTCTTCAGAAAAAAAGCCAAGGATCTGCTGGAAAGCGGTCTGGAAATTGACTTTAGCGATAAGATCAAAGGTGGTTTTAAAATCGGGCCCAAAGATGGCGGATACCTGGTATCTTTCAGCGACGCCGATTTTGACCAGTTTTTCAAGCAATACATGCGTCCGAGACTGATCAGCCTGCTGTTTGAGGAAGAAAAAGAGAAAAAGCAAGGCAGCAAGGAGAAGAAGGAGGAAAAGAAAGACGACAAAAAAGACGACAAAAAGGACAGCAAGAAGGACAGCAAGAAGGACAAGAAATAAGTCAGAGGGGAAACCAAAAAAGACAGGCAAGTGAAGCGTAATTATTATTATCTGGTTGCAGGACTTCAGGATATAACGCTGGACATTCATAAGCTCCAGTTCGACCAGCTCGCATTCAGGGAAGAGCTCCGGACTGAATTGCATCCTGATGACTATAAGCTGACGGAAAAACTTTTCCTCCCGTTTGATAACACCAACCTGCTTAACCTGCTGGAAAAAAATGAAAAACCCTTCAATGAAAAAGGGAACTTCTCAAAGGACAGACTTGAGGACAACATCAAGGAACCATCTGATCTGCCGGAGTATATGATGCGGTTCATCACCGCCTTCAAAAACAAAGAACCGGTTTTTGAAGAAATGAAGCCGGAAGATGAGCTGAATACCTTGTTCTATGATTATATCCTGGAAAAGGAGAACAACCCTTTCCTGCGCGACTGGTTTCAGCTGGAGCTGAACATCAAGAACATCATGGTCGCCCTGAATGCCCGAAAATACAAGGTGCCTTATGAGAAGCAGATTATTGGCACCGGAGAAACCTCTGAAATGATCCGGAAAAGCCATGCAAGAGATTTTGGTCTGGGCAATGAACTCGACTATATGGAAGAACTTTCGGCCATTGCGAAAAAAGATGATGTAAAGGAAAGGGAGCAGGCCATTGACGAACTGAAATGGAAATACCTTGACGAGGAAACATTTTTTCACTATTTCACCATTGAAAAAATTCTGGCCTTCATCATCAAGCTGGGCATGATTGAGCGGTGGCTTGGCATCGACAAGGAACACAGCAACGAAATGTTCAAAAAGCTGCTGAAAGAACTGCAGGAAAGCTACGAACTACCTGAAAAATTTACAGAAAAATAGCCATATTATGAATACAATCGGGAATGTAACCGGCATTATTGCCAACCTTGTTATTGTTGAAACCGAAGGAACGGCCGGACAAAATGAAATATGCTATATCAAGCACGGTGACACCCGGCT
>PWIY01000245.1 GCA_003560215.1 Bacteroidales bacterium
GAGGATGTTGCGGCCGTCGAACAGGAAGGCCGGCTTCAGCATCTCGTCATAGATGCGCTGCCAGTCATAGTCTTTGAACTCATCCCATTCGGTCACGACCATCACGGCGTGGGCATCTTTCAGGGCGAAATACGGCTCCGGATGGATCACCAGCCGTTCGCGGATCTCCTCCTCCGAAAGGATATGGCTGCCATTGCCCTCCTTGATCGACTGCAGGTACATCAGGTCATCGATCATCCGCTCGGGCGACACCCGCGGATCGTACACATGGATCTCGGCCTGATCCTGCAGCAGTTCGTCCGACACATAAATCGCGGCCGACTCCCGGCTGTCGTTGGTATCTTTCTTAAACGCCCATCCCAGCATTGATATCTTCTTGCCCGACACCGTGTTGAACAGCGTCGTGATCACCTGCTGGGCAAAGCGGTGCTTCTGATAATCATTCATTTTGATCACCTGCTCCCAGTAATCAGCCACCTCCGGCAGTCCGAAATAGCGGCACAGATACACCAGGTTCAGGATGTCCTTCTGGAAACAGCTTCCGCCAAAGCCCACCGAGGCCTTCAGGAACTTCGGGCCGATGCGGCTGTCCATCCCCACGGCGGCGGCCACCTCATCCACATCCGCACCAGTGCGCTCACACAGGGCCGAAATGGCATTGATCGACGACACCCGCTGCGCCAGAAACGCATTGGCCGTCAGCTTGCTCAGCTCAGACGACCACAGGCGGGTTTCAATGATCCGCTCCCGCGGGATCCAGTTGGCGTAAATATCCGACAGGGCCTTGATCGCCTTCAGCCCTTCCGGGGTTTGATCACCGCCGATCAGCACCCGGTCGGCATACAGCAGGTCGTTAACGGCCGTCCCTTCAGCCAGGAACTCCGGGTTCGACAGCACCTGGAAATTGAAATCCGATTCCGTACCGTTGATGATGGCCTTGATGCTCTCAGCCGTGCGCACCGGCAGGGTAGACTTCTCCACAATGATCTTGTCGTCTTTGGCCACGCGGGCAATCTGACGGGTACAAAGCTCCACATACTTCAGATCCGCCGCCATCCCCTTGCCCACGCCGTAAGTCTTGGTGGGGGTATTCACCGAAATAAAAATCATTTCGGCCGCGTCAATGGCCGCATCCACATCGGTTGAAAAAAACAGATTCTTCCCCCGGACCCCCTTCACAATCTCCAGAAGGCCGGGCTCATACACCGGCAGTTCATCGGTGTTCCAGGCCGCAATCTTTTCCGGATTGCTATCCACAACGATAATTTTGATGTGCGGGCACTTATGGGCAAACACAGCCATCGTCGGGCCGCCCACATAACCGGCCCCAATGCAACAAATCGTGGTAATTTCAGGCATATAGCTATTCTTTAGATGTATAGGTTGTTGAATGATTTTCTTTCCGGTTCCCCCGGGATGGATTCTCAGGATGAATTTTTGGATGCCCTCGCAGGATGAAGTTTGCGGGGCCGGCACAGCTTCGCCCTCTCAGTCACATCAGGGTGACCGGCAAAGGGAGGGTAAACAATAGCAGGCCGCTGGCCAAAGACCCAAAAATACAAATTTACAACCTAAAGCAGTCCACCTTTTATGCAAAAAAAACGGGGTTTTATCAAAGGAAGCCGCAAACTTGCGGGCAAGTTCCAGCCAAGAAGCGAAAACCCGGCGCAGCAAAAAATTTATATAATTAAAACACTGATCCATAGACATAAAACCCCTTTGCAAATAAAAATAAACAAAAATAACAGATAAAATACTTGTTAATTACATATAAAACATATTAATTTGGGATCATTTTAAAAATAAACATTAACAAACAAAATTAACAAATGAAAAAAGAAAATTACTCTATTAAAGGCTTGCATGCCGATAACCCTTTGATTTATCGGAGGATAGAGGTGTGGGTTTTGGTGGTTTTGGGATTAACAGGGTTTTCCGGAACCGGGCCACTACCTGAAGAAAGCAAGGACAGGTTGCTTCATGTGGATGTATTCTTACAGGGGCTGTATGACATCGAAACCCACCAAATGCGACAAACCCATGATTTTGGGCCTGATGGCCCGGTTCCGAAATATTCTGAGGGAGTGGCAGACATGATTACAATTAGTTTGCATGCAGCTGTTGATTATGAACAACATCAGTGGGGTGATTTTCATGCCTATAAGAAGACTGTTCCTTTGTCGTGTGATGGTAGGGCCATTATTTCTATCCCAGAGGTAGTTAATGGGGAAAATTTGGAAGGGGATTTTTGGATTTCTGTTGAGCATAGAAACCATTTAAATATTGTTTCACGAAAACCCATTTTTATTTCTGGAGCGGGTCCTTTCTATTATGATTTTATAACTGGTGAGGCACAAGGCCAAACTAACGGAGCGTTAGCTGACAATCAATATTATCTCGGAATAGCAGAAAGACACGGGGATGAAACCCATGCTTGGGCAATGTATGTGGGTGATATTCTTGAACAAGGGCTAATTGGCACACCTGACAGAAATGCATTAAACAATGCCCTGTTAGTCGGGTTGCGGGGTTATGTTACTCAAGATATAAATGGTGACGGTGTGGTTAATATTTTGGATCGCTCCTTATTGGCAGTTAATCTTCTGAAGGGGTTGGTTACTGTGAATCCCGGTAATGCGCAATAATATTCTCTCAATAATTTATTTTTTTATTATGAAGCAGATATTTCTATTACTGGCAGTGCTTGCGTTTCTGCCAATTAAGACAAAAGGAAACGATGGAAAATTTTCTTATGAACTGAGTCTGGAAAATTTCGAGCAGGTTTCGGAAAACGAATTTCAGTTTGATGTATGGTTATTTAACAAAGGATCGGGTTTTTACCTAAATGACATTCAGGTTGATATCATTTTTAATCCTCTTATAAATGGAAGCTTCGGCAATGTTTCTCATGGAGGATTAACTGTGGTGCCGGGGTCAAGTGATTTGATTTTTCCTCCGTCTGATCATAACTTTTTGATGGCATTTTCAACTGATCGGTTATTGCTAATAACAGACAAACCCCAAATGGGTTCAAGTTTACAATACGTGGCAGGAGAACAAAAACTGAGAGTTGCGCGGTTACAGGTAATGCTTTCCTACGGGGGTAAGCGTGGAATTTTTTCAGGGGGCAAGCCAGACTTGGCGATAGATCCATATTCCACTGTGGTGCAAAAGGCTTCTGTGGATGAAAATGAAATAAAAAATGATTTTGGTCAAATAGTAGATGGTGCAGGCATAATAGACCATACTGGGTTCCCCACCCTCGCCGGGTTTTTCTTTACCGGTGACGGGGAGTGGCATGCGCGGGATAAGGATGGGGGGTACATCCACTGGAATAACCATGAGGAGACACATCCGGATTTGGCCCGGAGGTTGCCGGGGCCCAATGATGCGGTGGTCATTGCCGGGCATGCGTTAATCGGGCCGGGGAAAGCGGTTGAACTGACGGCCAATGGCGAAGGGGAAGGAGGTGTGTTGCGTATTGCCAACTCCTTATCATCGAGTTTGCGGATTTCTGCCGGGGCAAGCCTGACGGTTGACAAGTTGCTCAATGACCATCAGGATGCAGCGGCCATTATCCTGGAGAGTGCGCCGGGGGAGGTGGCTCCGGGTTCGCTGATCCAGGATCACGGGGCCACGCCGGCCACGGTTGAACGGCATATTGGCCGGTGGGCGCCGGAATATCCCTACCGGGGCTGGCACATGATCTCCTCACCGGTGGCTGATATGTCCATCCGGCCGGAGTTTGTGCCCGAAGGCCAGATTCCGGCCTGGATTGATTTCTATAAATGGGACGAAGCGCATGTGGCGGTAACCGACGGCCGGGAGGTCACGGGTTGGTGGATCAACAGCAAACGACCGGGCGGCATCTGGAACGATGGCTTCGAGCCGGGGTTTTTGCCCGGTCGCGGCTATTTACTGGCTTATGGCCAGCCTGATAAGAAAAACCCCTCCCATAACCAATTGACCAGGATCCTGGAGGGAAAAAATTACGAGTCCTACGGAAACAAACTCCACTCTCACGGAAACAAAACCCACTCCTACGGAGACAAACCCTACGCTTACGGAGACAAGCCCCACATTTTCACCGGTGATCTGAACGTCGCAGATCACCCGGTCGGCGAGCTCGGCCGGGCGGATGCCGGGACCTATGCCGGATGGCATTTGCTCGGCAACCCTTTTCCCAGTGCCATTGACTGGAC
>PWIY01000201.1 GCA_003560215.1 Bacteroidales bacterium
CCGCTGTCTGTGGTCAGAAACCGCATCAACAAAATTTTTGAAAGGATTGGTTTTGTGATTTCAGAGGGTCCGGAGATCGAAGACGACTGGCACAATTTCAGCGCATTGAACTTTCCGGAGGAACACCCCGCACGTGATATGCAGGATACCTTTTTTGTTGAAAAGGATCCGGACATCGCCCTGCGTACCCATACTTCTTCCGTTCAGGTAAGGGTCATGGAAAACCAGCAGCCCCCCATACGGACCATATCCCCCGGAAGGGTATTCCGCAATGAAGCCATATCTGCAAGGGCCCATTGCATCTTTCATCAGGTGGAAGGACTTTACATTGATGAAGGGGTGAGCTTTGCCGACATGAAACAGACGTTGTTGTATTTCGCCCGCGAAATGTTCGGTGAAGACACACAGATTCGCCTGCGTCCGTCATTTTTCCCGTTCACAGAACCATCAGCTGAAATGGACGTTTCCTGCAATATCTGCGGGGGCCCCGGCTGCACCATCTGCAAATACAGCGGGTGGATTGAGGTGATGGGATGCGGCATGGTTGACCCGAATGTACTTGACAACTGCGGAATTGACAGCGACAGATACTCTGGTTTTGCCTTCGGAATGGGAATCGAGCGCATTGCCATGAACCTTTACCAGGTCAAAGACCTCAGGATGTTCTTTGAGAATGACCTGCGGTTCCTGAAGCAGTTTGAGGCTGCCATAGGCTAGTCGGAGGCTTCGCCTCCTCCGGTTAGTCGGGGCTGAAGCCCCTCCGGTTGTTGGTTCTCATGGGCAAGGTGAAGGGAAAGCTGCCAGTGGCCTGGTAAACGGGCGAAGCAGTTGTTGGTTGCGGCGCTGCGCGCCTGTGAGTAACATTTGACCCCTTCGGGGTCATACGTCACTGACACAGGAGGCGCCACCAAACTCACTGACCCCCTAGGGGTCGCACGTCACTCACTGACCCCGAAGGGGTCAAACGTCACTAGCAAGAACCCCGGCCAACGTTTACCGGCCGGATTGACCCCAGCGGGGTCAAACGTTACTAGCAAGAACCCCGGCCAACGTTTACCGGCCGGATTGACCCCAGCGGGGTCAAACGTTACTAGCAAGAACCCCGGCCAACGTTTACCGGCCGGGCTGACCCCGGAGGGGTCAAACGTTACTAGGGGTCACATGTTACTATGAAGAACCCACTTGATATCGCCCGTGAACTCGACCGGAAAGACCCGCTTGCGGCTTTCCGCCAAAGGTTTCATATGCCCGGCAACACAATTTATGTTGACGGCAACTCACTGGGCCTGCTCAGCGAAGATGCTGAAAAATCGCTGTTGCGTGTGCTCAACGAATGGAAAACCCTCGGGATCAGGGGATGGCTGGAAGCTGAACGCCCCTGGTTCTATTTTGCCGAACATATCGGTGAGATGGCTGCACCCCTGGTGGGCGCGGCACCGGGTGAGCTGATCTTTTCAGGCACCACAACCGTGAACATCCATGCCCTGATCTCCACCTTTTACCAGCCGGAAGGAAAGCGCACAAAGATCCTGGCCGATGAGCTGAATTTCCCGTCTGATATCTATGCCCTTAAAGGGCAGATCAAACAAAAAGGACTGGATCCGGAGCGTGAACTCCTTCTTGCCCGCAGCGATAACGGCAAAACCCTCAACGAAGACCACATCGTTTCGTTGATGACTGATGAGGTCGCACTGATATGGCTTCCCTCGGTGCTTTATGCCAGCGGCCAGCTTCTCGACATGGAGTACCTCACCCGGGAGGCCCGCAAGCGGGGCATTCCCATCGGGTTTGACTGCAGCCATTCCGCCGGTGCCATCCCCCACCATTTCAACAGCTGGGGTGTGGACTTTGCCACCTTCTGCAGCTACAAATACCTCAACGGCGGACCTGGTTGCACGGCCTTTTTGTATGTCAATGAAAAACATTTCAACAGGGAACCCCTCATGGCCGGCTGGTTCGGATACATCAAGGAAAAGCAATTCGACATGTCGCTGGATTTCCGGCACGCCACAAGCGCCGGAGGCTGGCAGATCTCATCACCGGGTATCCTTGGGGCCTCTACCATGGAGGGATCTGTCCAAATCATGCAGGAGGCAGGCATTGAGCGAATCCGGGAAAAGTCCCTGCGGCTAACCGGGTTTTTCCTCGAACTGTTCCATGGCACCCTGGATGCTGCTCCCTACAACTTCTCGATAGCCACCCCAATGGAACCCCAACAACGCGGCGGCCATATTGCACTGACCCATCCTGAAGAGGCCCTGCGTATCAATGAAGCCCTGAAGGCCAGGGGGGTTATTCCGGACTTCAGGGCTCCGGATACCATCCGCATTGCCCCGGTGGCGCTCTACAACACTTTTGAGGAGGTATGGCAGGTTTCAGAAGCCCTGAAAGAGATCATAGACAATCAGGAATACCTGCGTTTTGAAAAACAAAGAAAAGCGATCTCCTGAGCGGATACTGCATAATTTCCATTACCTTTAGTCCTGAGGACCTGACAGGTTTTGAGGAATACCCTCTTTTTCAAGGCCGATCCCGGAGAGAATCCACATTTTTCCAACATCAATTTATTTCTTCAACATGAACGAACAGGAACTGCAACTCAGGCAAACCCTTGAGAAGCTCAGAAAAAACAGCAAAAAGGTGATCATCGGGCTGATCGTACTGATCGCCCTGGCCACCTCGGTAAAAACCATCGGCCCGGAACAGGAAGGCGTGGTACTGATGTTTGGCAAGTACAATCGCACCCTGCAGCCTGGGCTGAACTTCATCGCTCCGTTCGGGCTGGAAAAGCTCTACAAAATCCCCGTACAGCGTCAGCTGAAGCAGGAGTTCGGCTTTCGGACCATAGAAGCCGGTACCCGGACACGCTATGCCAAGGATGAATACCGGGATGAATCGCTGATGCTCACCGGTGATCTCAACCTCGCGGATGTGGAATGGGTTGTACAATACCGCATCGTTAACTCATTTGATTACCTGTTTAAAGTCAGGGATGCGGAAGATGCCCTGCACGACATGTCGGAAGCAGCCATGCGGAAAATCGTGGGCGACCGGACCGTCAACGAAGTGCTCACGGTAGGGAGGCAGGAAGTTGCCACCAGTGTTGAGGTTCTTTTGCAAAGGATGTGCGATGAATATGAAAACGGCATCCGGATCGACCAGGTCGTACTGCAGGACGTGAATCCACCCGACCCGGTGAAGGCCTCCTTCAATGCAGTGAACGAAGCCCAGCAGGAAAGAGAGACCCTGATCAACCGGGCAGAGTCAGAATACAACAGGGTGATCCCCCGCGCACGCGGTGAAGCCCAGGAAACCATTCAAAGGGCCGAAGGGTATGCCCTGAGCAGGGTAAACCGGGCCACGGGAGAAGCCGACCGGTTCAACTCCCTTTACACGGAGTATATCAGGGCACCGGAAGTAACCAAAAAACGCATCTACCTGGAAACCATGGAACGCCTGCTGCCAACAATCGGGAACAAGGTGATCATTGATGAAAACGGGACCAATGTTTTGCCATTGCTGAATCTTGACGGCATCCGGGAGCTTGATAATTAACGATTCGGCTGCCCTGAAGAATTCAGGCAGCCCTGAAATGCACCACATCAAGTTCAACGCCTTTACCTGATATACATCTCAACATAAACATCACAGTCATGAAAAAGAAATATACCGCCATAATCATTGCTGCCATTGTCGTAGTTATCCTGGCCGGCAGCAGCATATTCATCGTTGACGAAACCCAGCAAGCCATTGTAACCCAGTTCGGGAAGCCTGTCGGAGGACCGAGGGTCGACCCGGGAATTAATTTCAAAGCCCCCATTATTCAGCGGGTTCAGTTTTTTGACAAGCGTTACCTGAAATGGGATGGTGACCCCAACCAGGTACCCACCCAGGACAAACGCTTCATGCACGTAGACACCTATGCCCGCTGGCAAATCACCGACCCCCTGCAGTTCTTTATCCGCCTGCGTGATGAACAGTCAGGACAATCCCGCCTCGATGACATCCTTGACGGTGAAACACGTAACGCCGTGGCCAGTCATGAACTCCTTGACCTTGTCAGGTCTACCAACCGGACCCCGGAAGTTTACGAAGATTACCTGGAAGAATTGGAGGTCCTTGAAGACATCACCGTAGGGAGAGAAAAAATCGAGGCTCTCGTGCTGGAACGCGCCAATGAAAGAACCTCCGACCTTGGCATTGAGGTCCTGGACTTCCGCTTTAAACGAATGAACTATGTCACTGAGGTCCGCGAGCGGGTGTACGATCGCATGATCAGTGAACGGAACAGGATCGCAGATCAGTTCCGCTCAGAAGGAGAAGGGGAAGCCCGTAAAATTGAAGGAGAAAAAGAACGCGACCTGGCAGAGATCCAGTCGGAAGCCATCAGGGAGTCAGAAATGATACGTGGCCGTGCAGATGCCAGGGCCACTGAAATTTACGCTTCTGCTTACAACAGAAACCAGACGGCACGCGAACTCTACAGTTTCCTGCGGAGTATGGAGGCGCTGGAGAAATCAATGGACAAGGAAACCACCATCATTCTTACCACAGACAATGAGCTGCTGCGTTTCCTGCGTGAAACGAACTAAGCAATCTATATTTTGCAGTCTGTTTGGGGTGACAGGAGGATAAAACATAAATTAAAAATATTTTTGTTTGTTAAAGTTTTTTACTATTTTTGGATTAGTTCGTGTTTTTTTCCATCAGACCACTAACCAAACAATTGCAACATGAAAAAAATCCTGCTTTCCCTGCTTGTCATAAGTATGCCTTTTGCATTCAGTGCATGCGATGATGACGATGATGACAATGGCAATGGCCTTAACGGCGAGGAAAATTCCTTTACCTACGACGGAGAAAATTTTGCCATTGATCAAGGATTGTTATTGTACTTTGGCATATACAACGATGCCCACGATTTTGACCTGATCTTTCATTGCGAAGGCATCAGTTTTGATGGACAAAGTTTCAGCGGAAGGGGCGATGCCCTGGATTTCCTGATTTATTCAGACTCCGGAGCAGGACTGTCTCCCGGCACATACAATTACGGGGACCAGGATGAACCATTCTACTTTGTGGAAGCTGAAATGCTCCTCGATTACGACATTGCATCCGACTCAGGTACCGAAATCTGGATAGAAGGGGGAAGCCTTGAAGTGGACAGATCCGGCAATGTTTACACCATCGATTTCAACGTAACGGCAGAAGACGGGAAACCAGTCCGGGGGTCGTTTGAAGGCCCGATCCAGCTGGTTGACTTTTCGAAGGAGTCAGCAGAGTCACCCGACAAAAGGAGACGCTCCAGGTAAGATCCAGAGAAAGGCTTTTTCCCAGGGATTTTAGCCCGCAGTCTTCACCGGACCCCCTTTCGACAATGGGGATCCGCTTATTTTATTCCGGGATCCGGAACCGGTCGCCTGTGTGCTTGATAATCACCTCCCGCCACCATTCCGGATAACCGGGGTGCTCCACAATGGGGTATTTGCCGTATTCGTTGGTCAGAAATTCTCCGTCTTCCTCCTGTTTCACATTTCCATCCAGGTATTTCACCATGAGGAAACGGTATAGTTCTTCCCAGCGTTCCACAGTATGGTTGCCCATATTCACCGAAAACTCTGTCAGAAAATCCCTTGCCAGTTCCGGATCTTCCTGATACAATGAAGTGGCTGCCTCGTCAATAACAGGCACATACGACAGGAACTTATTCTCAAGTGAACTTTGCACCTTGCGGACATCTTCGATCTTCAGGCTGTAACGCAGATAAACAAAATGGGCCACCTTGTTGAACACCCAGAAAGCTGCATCATCCTTATATTCCAGGATACTTCCATAGCCTTCTTTGTAGGCATCAGGCGCCCTCCGGATACCGGCATACATGGGCACATATACCGTCATATTGGTGTCATCCACCCCAAACCAGGTGATTCCGCCGATGTGGTCAGGATAGTCACCGCGAAGCTGGGCGATGTATGAGAACCCGGTCTGCTGGGTTACCGTGGTCCTTTCGTTGAAATACATCTCACCATCGTACTCCCACCTCAAGGGAACCCAGCGGTAAGGGCTGTTGAACGGACCACCGCCCACATCCTGCGACTTATCATAAGGTGTACCCTGCAGGTAATCGCGTTTAAAGGCAAACAGATCCTCAACCGAAAGCTTTTCCTCGGGTTTTACATAAAGCGGCATGCGGTTTTCCATGTCATAACCCATGGCATAATCAAAATAGGGGTCCATGTCGCTTCGCACCCGGTTGAACATACTCCATACCCGTGCCTCACAAAAACGTGCTTTACCAAAATTAATCGGGGCATAGGCCTCCGCAAAGCTGAAATCCTGATCCGGCCCTGAAAAATACCCCTGCTCCCTTGCGAAGCTGATCACATCCTCCGAATATACAACCCTAACCTCAGGGTCATGGAGGCGTTCAAACTGAGCACAGGTGATGGAAGCCGGGTCGTCTTGCTGGGGAAAAGTGGTGATGCGCGCCTGGTTGGCATGCGCCGACACATATCCGTCAGGGATTCGCTTGGCCACCCAGACTGCACCTTTATTGGCGTTGTAAAACCCGCCATATTCATCTTCCTGCAGGTCTACCCCTTTGCCAATGATCTCCATATACCATACCTCGTTGGGGTCAGCAATGGAAAAGGACTCCCCGGAACTATAGTATCCATACTCCTCCACAAGCTCAGCAATGATACGGATCGCCTCCCTCGCATCGGATGCCCAGTGCATGGCAAGCATCATCAGGCTGCTGTAGTCAATTTCTCCCATGGTATCAAACAACTCTTCCCGGCCGCCAAAAGTAGACTCTCCGATGGCCACCTGTTTCTCGTTCATGAAACCAATCACCGTATAAATATGCTCGGGATGTGGAATCTTTGCCAGGGGTTTATGTGAACCACGGTAATACGCCTGAAAATAAGAGCCTTCCGGCTGCGGTCCACCGGGCCGGTAATACAATTCACCATAACGGATGTGAGAGTCTGCTGCATAACTGATCATGCTTGAACCATCAACGGTCGCACCGGGAGTCACCAGGTAACTGGTGCATGAAAATGTTTTCCCGGCCATGCCGACTGTTAAAAAAACCAAAATCAAAGTGCTGATTCTAACCATCATACAATTTTTAAAAAATCGATTCATATTTTTGCAGACAAAGATACGCAGAAAACCCGCGCAGAAATACGGGGGTTTTTCACAGGAGTTGAACACCCGGTACGCGGGAAGGAGATGAACACCCGGTACGCGGGAAGGAGTTGAACACCCGGTACGCGGGAAGGAGTTGAACACCCGGTACGTGAAAAGAGCATGAATCCGCCTTACGAGGGAAGGAATCCGTGGGAAGGAAAAGGGATGAACATTCAGACTGTGGAAATGAGATGGATGAACACGCCATACTTGGAAATGGGATGAACACGTCGTACATGGAAATGGGATGAACATTCAGACCGGAGAAAGTGTTTGTTTATAAACCCGTAAACACGCCGGCAACCACAAATACCGGCTAAACACAGAATAGATTGGTAATAACACATTCAGCCATCACAAACAGGGGCAAAAACCCCGACCCGAAATGACAAAAAAGAACTGGCACATAATATGGATACTGATCGCCCTGCCTGCAGTTTTACTGCTGTTCCACAACCAGGCAGCCAACTGGCACTACCATATTACCAGTCAGGGTATCATCATAGAACATGCCCACCCCTTTACCAACAGCATGATCCCCGATACCCCTTTCCAGGATCATCAGCACAGCGATTTTGAATACCTTGTACTTGCCCAGATGATGCTGGCCACGGCATTGATCGCCCTGGTTCTGGTTCTGCTGGGCCTTCTTTTCAACAACCAGCAACGCAAAACCCCCTTGCCGCTGCCGGTATGCCTTACCGGTCCTGACCCTGGTCAGATCACCCCCCGCGGCCCCCCGGTTAACAAGTAGAGGTAGAAGGTGGAAGATGGAAGTTAGAGGTTGGAAGGTAGAAGCTCGAAGCTGGAAGGTAGAAGTTAGAAGGCGGAAGCCTGAAGCTCGAAGCTGGAAGCCGACTCCGAAGGCAGAAGCCCGAAGCCGACCCCGGAGGGGTCACGTGTTACTAACCACAGGCACGAACGAACTTCTGACCCCGAAAGGGTCACATATTTACTAACCTCTCTGGCGGCCTACCAAACCATCGGCAGCTTCCCCATCACCAAGCCCCATGAGAACCAACAACCGGAGGCGCGTTAGCGCCGACCAACCAAGGGTGCGAAGCACCCGTCAACCGGAGGGGGCGAAGCACCCGTTTTATGACCCTGAAGGGGTCACATGTTACTCACAGGCGCGAAGCGCCGCTAAACTCATTTACCATGTTACGACACTTAACAATTATCTCACTCATATTTTCAATAAGCATTTTTTCTGCTTCTCCTCTTTATGCGTCTATTCCGGATTCGTCTGTTCCGGAAAGCGAACAGCAGCGTCCGGGAACCGACGCCAATGTATTCGGTCACGTAATCGACGCCGAAACCGGGGAGCACATTCCTTTCATCAACATCATCGTTGAAGGAACGCGAATCGGTACAATCACTGACGCATCAGGCCACTACCTGCTGACCAACCTGCCGGAAGGCGAACATCGCCTGGTCGTTCAGGGAATGGGCTATGCAACTGCCTCGGTTGAATTCGTTGCAGAAGCCGACAAAACCATCGAAGTGGATGTGGAGATCATGCCAACCGCGCTCGATCTGGATGAGGTGGTGTTTACCTCCTCCCCCACACGGAGCGGATTCCGCTACCAGCCAAACCAGGCCTATATCGGTGAAGCCCTGCAGCGCCGCAGTGAGGCATCATTCGGCGAGATGCTGAACTCAGAACCGGGAGTAGCCATGCGTTCTTTCGGATCGGCACCTTCCAGGCCGGTGATCCGGGGTCTTGACGGCGACCGCATCCTGGTGCTGCAAAACGGTGAACGCATGGGTGACATCTCTGAGACCTCAGCCGACCACAGCATATCAATGGATCCCCTGGCCGCAAGCCGGGTTGAGGTTGTCAGGGGCCCTGCAAGCCTGCTTTACGGATCCAGCGCACTGGGCGGAGTGATCAATCTGATGACCACAGACATCCCGGAAGACTGGGATGAGGGCTCAACCGGGGTTCTGTCTGCACAGGGTGCCACCGTCAACGAAATGGGAGCCGGGTTTGGTCGTTTTACCTACGGCTCAGGCAATATGGCAACCACGGCAAGGCTGTCATACAGGCAGTCAGGCAATATCAATACCCCGGAAGGAACAATTTACAGTACTTCCATGCAGAACTTTGACGCAGCAATCGGCACCGGGTTTCAACGCGACAACCGGTCCGGCGGTATCAGCGCATCGTTTGTCAACCAAACCTTTGAAGTGCCGGAATCAATGGATGCAGATGAAAGGGTTGAGATCCGGATGCAGCGGCAGGGGCTGCAGGGAAAGTTATTCACCCAACATGACAGGCTTTTTGACAGGACAGAAGTTCGTTTTCATGCCACCCGCCTTTCACAGCAGGAAATAGAACTGGATCTTGAAGAAGACGGAACCTGGGATGAGGACCTGGAACTGGAGTACGACAAATATTCTTTCAGCTCCACCATAACCATGCAGCACAAACCGGTAGGTGTTGTGGATCGTGGTGCCATCGGGTTCAACCTGTTTGGGCACCACATGGATGTGGGCGGAGACGAGGCCTACACCCCGGGAGAACAACGCCTCTCCCTGGCTGCATTTACCTTCCAGGAGCTTCCCCTTACCAACAGAACCCGTTTGCAGGCGGGTCTCAGGCTTGACTTTCAGCATACCGCTGCAGTATCAAACGACCTGTTTCCCGACATCAGTCAGTCACGCAATGCATTGAACTACTCCGGCTCAATCGGCATCAATTACCGGCCCGCTGAAGGATGGGAGATTGGAGGGCAGCTGGACCGGTCACACAGAAACCCCACGGTGGAGGAGCTTTACGCTGACGGACCCCACCTGGGAGCGGGGGTGTTTGAGATCGGTGATCCGGATTTGAAAGATGAGATCGGGCACGGAGCGGATCTTTTCCTGAACTACCGCAACGAAACGATCAGGTTCGAACTGGCAGGATACATCAATGATTTCAGGAACTTCATCATTTTCCAGCCCACCGGACAGGTGGATGACAACTCAGGTTATCCCGTATTTGCGTACGAGGGGGACGAGGCCACCCTGGTGGGCGGAGAAGCCAGCATCGACATCATGGCCACCGACAACCTGACAATCAACCTGGGAGCCGATTATGTCAATGGCCGCCGGACAGGGGATGAAAGTGAAAACCTTCCTTTCATTCCTCCCTTCAGGCTGATGGCCGGTCTGGAACAGGATTTTGGCTCATTCTGGATTTCAGGCAGGATGCAGCGCGTATCCAGACAGGATCGTGTAGCACCTCAGGAAGAGATGACTGAAGGATACACCCTTTTTGGAGCCCAGATGGGTTACAGGCTTGATCAGCGTGGTCGTCATGTGATCATATTACGTGGCGAAAACCTCACGGACAAAGCCTACCGCGACCATTTGTCCCGGATCGAAGACAGAAATATTACCATGCCGGGAAGAAATATAAATCTGGCTTACAGGTGGTATTTTTAACATATTTGGCACAGAGTTTGCATACCTGATAGTGAGATCAAAATTACTTAATATACCTACCTTAAGTAGTTTCTCTTCATGTTGTTTTGGTTAATGGATGAAGCCCGGCCACCCGCCGGGCTTTTTTCATTTTGACTATCTTTGCCCCAAAACCAACCACCATGCCAACTTCCCGGAAATTACTCCTGCTTGACGCCATGGCCCTGATCTACAGAGCCTATTACGCACTCAACCGTAACCCCCGGATCAATTCGAAAGGACAAAACACCTCAGCCATTCTGGGATTCGCCAATACACTCACAGAGGTGCTGAAAAAAGAGCAACCCACCCACATAGCCGTGGCCTTTGACTCCATCGCCCCCACCCTGCGTAAAACAGATTTTGCCGCATATAAAGCCAACCGGGAGGATATGCCTGAAGACATTGCCTCTTCCCTTCCCTACATCCATCAGCTGCTGGAAGGATTTCGCATTCCGGTGTTGATGAAAGACGGTTACGAAGCGGATGACATCATTGGCACCCTGGCAAAGGAAGCGGAAAAAGAAGGTTACAAGGTGTATATGATGACATCCGACAAGGATTTCGGACAGTTGGTGTCAGACAATATTTTTATGCTGAAACCCGCCACCAGGGGCAATGATGCTGAGGTATGGGGTGTTAAGGAGGTCTGCGAAAAATTCGGCATCGAAAAACCGGAACAGCTGATTGACATCCTGGGCCTCTGGGGTGATGCTTCAGACAACATTCCGGGTGTGCCGGGAATTGGAGAAAAAAAGGCTAAGAATCTGATCAGGGAATTCGGCTCCGTCGAAAACCTGCTGAACAATACCGGGCAGGTAAAGGAAAAGCGAAGCAGGGAAAGCCTTGAGCAGCACAAGGAACAGGCCAGGTCTTCCAAAAGCCTTGCTACCATCATGCTTGATGTCCCCATTGACACATCCATTGATGCACTGGAGAGGAAGGAGCCCGACCCTGAAAAACTGATTCCCCTGTTTGAAGAACTGGAGTTCAAAACATTTGGAAAAAGGGTGTTCGGTGATTCCTCAATTATCCCCGAGGAAACAACCAAAAAAGCCATTCAGCGGCATGGGCAGATGGATCTTTTTGACAATGCACCGGCTTCTGCAGACCCGTCCGCAGAAGCCCAAAGCAGGCTTGAGACGCTGATGAAGGAAAATGATTACACGGCCGTACAGGAAGAAAAAGAGATTGAGCAACTGATCCGGAAGCTGGGAAAGGCCGGCATGTTTTGTTTTGACACGGAAACAACCGGACTGGATCCGAAAGACAAACAACTGGTCGGAATTGCCTTTTCACTGAAACCCGGCGAGGCTTTTTATGTGCCTTTCCCGGAAGAAACAGACAAAGCAAAACGCCTGGCTGAACGTTTCCGAAAGGTTTTCATCGATGAGCACATTGAAAAAACCGGTCAGAACCTGAAATTCGACATCGGTGTGCTTAAACAATACGGAATCGAGGTCAAAGGGCCGCTTTTTGATACCATGCTGGCCCATTACCTGCTTCAGCCCGATATGCGGCACGGGATGGATACCATGGCAGAAACCTATCTGGACTATCATCCTGTTCCGATTGAACACCTTATCGGCAAAAAAGGGAAAACCCAGAAAAGCATGCGGAGTGTTCCACCGGAGGTCGTCACACCCTACGCCTGCGAAGATGCTGACATCACCCTGCAATTGCGGGATATTTTTGAACCGATGCTGAAAGAGCAGGAACTGATAAAGCTGTTTCGTGAGGTTGAAGCACCACTGATCCGGGTTCTTGCTGATATGGAAGATGCAGGTGTGCGTATTGACAAAAAAGCCCTGGCTGACTACGCCGGTGTTCTTTCTGACAGCATTGAAAAAGTGGAGAAAGAGATCTATGAAATGGCTGGCACCACTTTCAATATCGGATCTCCGAAACAACTTGGTGAAATACTGTTTGACCGCCTGAGAATCACGGAAAAAGCCAAAAAAACCAAAACCAGGCAATACAGCACAAGCGAAGAAGTGCTGACCAAGCTGAAAGACAAGCATCCCATTGTGGAAAAGATTCTGGAATACCGGTCGCTGACCAAGCTGAAGTCCACTTATGTGGACGCCTTGCCAAAGCTGATCTCAGAAAAAACCGGCCGCATTCACGCCTCCTTCAACCAGGCTGTGGCAGCCACAGGACGACTGTCGTCCAACAACCCCAATCTGCAGAATATTCCCATCCGGACCAAAGAGGGAAAACTGATCCGCCAGGCCTTTGTGCCACGCGACAGGGAGCATACCCTGCTTGCCGCCGATTACAGCCAGATAGAATTGCGCATCATTGCAGCCCTCAGCCAGGACGAAGCCATGCTGGAAGCTTTCCGGGAGGGCATCGATATTCATCAGGCTACCGCTGCCAAAGTGTTCGATGTCAGCCTTGAAGATGTGACACCGGAGATGCGCAGAAGTGCCAAAACGGTAAATTTCGGAATCGTTTACGGGATATCGGCCTTCGGACTGTCAGAAAGGCTTTCCATCCCCCGCCAGGAGGCAGCCTCCATCATTGACCAGTACTTCAGCAAATACCCCGGAGTCAAAAAATACATGGATCAGAACATCGAATTTGCCAGGGAACACGGGTACGTCACCACCCTGCTGGGCAGAAGGCGTTATGTCAGAGATATTAACAGCTCCAACGGAGTGGTCAGGGGCTATGCCGAGCGCAATGCCATCAATGCGCCGGTACAGGGTACGGCTGCCGACATGATCAAAATCGCCATGATCCGCATCCACGAAGAGATGCAAAAGCAACAACTGAAAAGCAGAATGATCCTTCAGGTGCATGATGAACTGGTTTTCGACGCCCTGAAAGAGGAGGTGGACAAGCTCCAAAAACTTGTGGAGGATAAAATGAAAACGGCACTGGAGCTACCAGTGCCGATTGTTGTTGAGATGAATACCGCCCAAAACTGGCTGGAAGCCCATTAGCAGACAGGCAAGACAGCCGGGCAGCCGGGCAGGCAGGAAGCTCAGTCAACCCGGCGTCAGTAAAACTAATTCATTGCCAGGGCATTTTTATAGTGGCGGTAGCGCTGCATGATCTCCGCCACATAATGATAGGGTTCGGAGCCACGGGCATAGCCATGCCGCACCACAGGATCCTGGTAATACTTGGGGTTGGATTTGTTCAGCACATAGTAATCCACGTTGTTTTTCCAGACGTTGGGGTCTCTGCCGTATTTTTCCGCCAGGCGCCTGGCATCCAGAACATGACCAATTCCCACGTTGTAGGAGGCCAGCACGAAGTGGATCCTTTCATGTTCGTCGGTGATCTCGTTTTCCAGGCGTTCATCAAGCCATTGAAGATAACGAACACCGGCATAAATATGTTCGGCAACACTGGCGTCCGTGCCCACATTCAGGAACTCAGCCGTTCCGGGCATCAGCTGCATCACACCAAAGGCTCCGGCCCAGGAAACAGCTGAAGGATTAAACCTCGACTCCTGGTAAGACAGTGAGGCGATCAGCCGCCAGTCCCATCCGATAATTTCCGCATACCTTTTAAAATAATCATCAAATACAGAGATCTTACCCCCGCCGAGAGAGTGAAGCTCACTTTTTGCAATGAAGACTGATCGCGGATTGTTGTAGTATTTGTTATAAATGGCCGCATAATCGCGGGTTTCCCTGAAGTCTCCCAGCCATTCATTTACCGCTTCAAGCAATTCAGTGGCTCCCGGGCGGACAGCCCATGAAAGGTTCTGCTCAAAACTGACAGGTGTGCGCACATCTATGTTCGAATAATACATCTCATGCAAACGGGCCAGGTTTTCATCGCCCACCGTATAATCGATGGTTCCCTGGGCAACTTCTTCAATCAGATCCTCCATCTCCTCATCGCGCTCCACAATATAGATTGTATCCCCGATCTCTTCCATCAGGTGAGCAAGACGGGTCACAAAAGTTGACCCCCTTTGAACGTGTATGGTTTTGCCACCAAGATCCAGCTGATCGCGGATCAGGTGCTTATCCACAGCGGAAGACTGCATTGAAAACCACTTTTCAGGCTTTCGCTGCACAAGCACTTGCCTGGTGCGGCTGTGGGGCACGGTAAATTCGAACAAATGCCGCCTCGAATTGGTCACTGTCAGGTTTTGTGCAATCAGGTCACCGCCCTCTTCATCCAGTAAACGGTCAATGTTCTGCTGCAGGTCATTGGAAACAGACACCTCCAGGTCCACCCCCAGGTGTTCGGCAAAATGCTTGAGCAGTTCCAGGTGAAAACCCATGGGTTCCCCGCGGTAAATAAAATAGTTGGTGGAATTGTAATCGGTGATTGCCCGGAGATAACCCCGTTCAATGATATCTGCAAGGTCGGTCACGGAATCCTCCTCCTCTTTCACCTTCACAAAATCGTCATCCGCATCAAAGCGGTTCACTGACAAGATTCCGGCAAATACAAGGAGGGAAATCGCAACGAAGAGAAGGACTCTTTTTCGTTGTTTGATCATGAATGGAAGAATTCGTTCATAAAATAAGCCGGCGAAATTTTCAAACCTTACAAAACGCAAAACACGCATGTCTCTTACATTTTGTTTATAATCAAGATCTTATACTTCAGCAGGCAAAGCTTTCTGTTCATTCGTGCTAAGAAGAACAACTACATATTTATTTTGTTCGATACCAGTTTGGATCAACAAGATCAATTGTACCACCAAACCGGCACATCCCCCTTATCAATTTTCGTGCCAGAAACATACCTTTTGCCCGCTTCAAAAAAATGCGTAGGTTTGACAGCTCTAAATAATGGTGATATGCAGTTCAGGGATGTAATCGGTCATGACCACATAAAAGGACAGCTCATTGCTAACGTGAAGGCCGGGCGCATCAGTCATGCCCAGCTCTTTCTGGGACCGGACGACGGCGGAGCCCTGGCCGTTGCACTGGCCTATGCCCGCTTTATTCTCTGCCACGACAAGGGAGAAGATGATGCCTGTGGCAAGTGCCCGTCCTGTCAGAAATTAAGCAAACTGGCCCATCCCGATCTTCATTTTTTCTTTCCGTCCGCACCCAACCAGGAACACAAGAAGGAAGTCAGCAGCAAGCTGTTCCTGGCAAACTGGAGGGATATTCTGCTGGATTCTCCATATTTCACCTATCGTCAG
>PWIY01000274.1 GCA_003560215.1 Bacteroidales bacterium
AAATAAACCCTGCTTTGCATAAAAATACGGAAATTAAATGAATTGTGAAAGAGGCAGGGTTGCCCTGGTGTTCTCTCCCGAACACCCCTGTATTGTCAGCGTACACTTGTATTGTCAGCATGCAATTTTGCTTTGTTGCCCGGGTTTGCTATGTGTCTTATCGCCAGTAGCATAAGGAATATGGTATGATTTGTTGTTTTGATGTTGGTTTTGGTTCCCGTACTCCAATCAAGTGGTTGCGCACTTTATGCATACATGTGTGAAGATGGACTTTATATCGGAAGAAATTTCGACTGGCTTCAGGGAGGGGGCGCAGTGGAATTTGTACACCCCGGCGAGAAATCACCTGAAGAGGAAATGTTTGATGCGATGAACAAGGCCTATGTGGAAAACACTGTTTGGACCAGCATTTATAACCTCAACGAAAGAAATATTACCCTGGCAATCGAGGAAGAAAGAGATACCCCGATAAAAATAGGTTTTGAGGATTTCATGGTTTATCACAAAAGTGTGGATTTCGGAGAGTTGAAAATGAGGTTCACCAATCCGTTTAATCACTAATGCAATGACCGTAACCTGCAGCCGGAACCTATCTGCCAGTGGCTGATCGTAGATGTTCTATCCGGTCACGGATTTGCCTTAATGGAACTTGCAGGTGGCGGAATTCGAAGAAAATTTGCCGGTACTTTATGGGTTGCAAAAAAGTATGTATCTTGACCGGAACTTGAAAAAAGCCAAGGCTGCCAGAATACCATCATATCCGCAGAACATACAGGATAAGTTTTCATGTTCGGCTGCAGACTTTTAGATATGAAAAAACATTACGATCCGGAAACATACTGGGATGCCGTCGCAGAAAACATTGATTCGCGGCAGGACCTGAAAATCATTGCAGGGGATGATGAGCCGTATTACCGTTACAAGCGACGTCGCTTTCTGGAATTAATTGACTCCATCGATTTTTCCGGGAAAACGGTTTTGGAGATCGGGTCCGGGCCGGGCGGGAATCTGGATTTCATTTACCGGAAAGGCTGCAAGAAAATTACCGGTGTCGACATTTCACAGCAGATGGTCCTGCTTTCAAAGGGTTTGCTCGCCGGGAAGGATGTCGACGTCATAAAAATCAATGGGAGCGACCTGCCTTTTGAAGACAAATCTTTTGAGGTTGTTTTTACCTCCACCGTGCTGCAGCACAACACAAATGAGGCTCAGCTAAAACGTCT
This sequence comes from Bacteroidales bacterium, assembly GCA_003560215.1. Lineage (GTDB taxonomy): Bacteria > Bacteroidota > Bacteroidia > Bacteroidales > UBA7960 > PUPG01. The sequence goes on from PWIY01000274.1 coordinate 1,224, forward strand.
TATCAGTGAAATATGCCGGGTGGCCAAAGATGACGTGTTGTTGTTTGAAAGGATAGAAAGTAAAGTTAAAGGGCATGAAAGCAATTTGGGAAGACCGGTTTCTTACTATGAAGAACTGCTTAAGGCCAATAAATTCGAGCTTGAGACCACAAGGTCTTTACCCATTCAGGCAAGCTATAATGTTTGCGGGGCAATCAGAAAGTTGTTTAACCGGAACGACCGGGAGGAGGGGGAGCCCCTTACGCAGTTTTCAATCACAATGGAAAAGCTGACCTTGCCTGTTACCTCGGTCCTGGACAAAATTATTCCCAGCAACCGTGATGTGATGCTTCTGAAGTTCAGGCGTACGGGGGATGTTTAATTGAGTGTTTTAAGGAACCCGGGGGATATCAGACATTATGTGTATTTTTGGAGCCGGCTTTCAGCCAATGATTCAGCCAGTTACCCATACCTTGTAAAAACCAGAGAATGAACAATCGTGTATCAGGTATACGTCCGCTGATCGGGAATACCCCCTTGCTCAGGATCTTATACCGCTACCAGGGCAAAGAGCGGACCATCTTTGCCAAGGCCGAACACCTCAATCTTTCCGGCAGCATCAAAGACCGCATTGCCTATTTTATCCTGAAAAAAGCTTATGATGAAGGCCAGATCAAAATGGGAGACCTGATTGTGGAAGCCACCAGTGGAAACACCGGGATATCCTTTTCGGCTGTGGGAAGGGCGTTGGGGCACCCTGTGACCATTTTTATGCCCGATTGGCTGAGTATCGAGCGAATCAATCTCATTAAGAGCCTGGGGGCACACATTGAGCTGGTAAGCAGGGAAGCCGGCGGGTTTCTCAAGTCAATTGACCTGGCAGAGGAACTGGCAGCCAATGACCCGAATGTGTTTCTTCCGCGGCAGTTTTCCAATGCCGACAATGTGGAGGCCCATTACCAGACCACTGGCCCGGAGATTTGGTACCAGTTAAAATACAAAGGGTTGATTCCAGATGCATTTGTGGCCGGAGTGGGAACCGGAGGCACGGTGATGGGTGCGGGGCGCTTCCTTAAGGAGATGCATGAACCCGTGAGAATCTATCCCCTGGAACCATCGAATTCGCCCACGCTTTCAACCGGCTGTAAGGTGGGTAAACACAGGATTCAGGGGATTTCGGATGAATTTATCCCACCCATACTGGCACTGAATGATCTCGATGAGGTGATCGGGGTGGATGACGGCGATGCCATTCTGATGGCCCAGAAGTTATCTTCGCGGCTGGGTCTGGGTGTGGGAATCTCTTCGGGGGCAAACTTCCTGGGTGCAGTGAAGTTGCAGAATATGCTGGGCGATGACAAAGTGGTGGTGACCATCTTTCCCGACGACAACAAAAAATATTTAAGTACCGACCTGATCAGGGAGGAGCCCCTGGGCGAAGATTTTCTGAGTGCGGACATTGAGCTGGATCGCTATGTGGCCCACAGAAGGGTTTGCCAGGTGTGTTGTGACCCGCTTAATTGTGCCGAGGCAGAGTTTTCCAGCAACTGTCCCCGGCTGCTAACCAAAGCCGTTTCATAACCCGATCCCGCCCCGGCTGCTAACCAAAGCCGTTTCATAGCGTGATCCCACCCCGGTTGCTAACCAAAGCCGTTTCATAACCCGGCCCCGCCTGGTTTTTCAGGCTGTGCCTGCCGCAGGCGCCCGGGGCTTGCCGAACCCAATTTCAGAAAGGCGGGGAAAAACAGAAAGATTCCGGGCAGGGACAAAACCAGCCCACCTATGGTGCCGGCGGCAAAGGCGAACCAGAAAGGTTCCCTGGTGCCCACCACGAAGGGTATAAGGCCGATGATTGTAGACAGGATGGTAAGCAGGACCGGGGTGATCTTGTGTCTGAATGCTTTCAGGTAAATCCGGGTTTTATTGGGGTTGGATAGTCCTTTGACCATATTGTTGTACTCATTCAGAATGTAAAGCCCTGCGTTTACCGCGAGCCCGCTGAGCAGTATGAAAGAGGCCCATCCTCCCTGGTCAAAATTCAGGTTGAAAAGGTAAAAGGTGAGGAATAATCCTGAAAAAGAAAAAGGGATCAGGGAGAGTACCGCCAGGGTTTGTGACAGTGAATTCAGCAATATGGAGCAAACGATGAATATGATAATCACCACAAGGAGTATCAGGTGGAGGTAGCCCTGGCTTTCGTGAATCCAGCCCGGCCCGCTTGGTCTGCTTGCAGCAAACCCTATGGGCATTTGTTGGTTGATATACTCTGACAGCTCTTCAATTAGCCGGGCCTCCATTGCAGGAGGGCCCAGAAATGTGAAGTTGAACCGTATGTGGTATTGCTGATTTTCCTTATAGATGTTGCTGCCTGTAGCTCTCCTGCTCAGGCTCAGCAACCCGCCCGGTTTAACGAACTGATTGTTGATATACAGTGGTCTGTGCTCCAGGTCCCACAGGTTGTACTCCAAATACTGGTCTGGCACCAATCTGATAGCAACAGGTTCATTGTTTACATATACTGTACTTGAGGGCCGGCTCATTATGAGTTGATTAAGCTGGCTGTGTACCTGTGCCAATGTGAGGTTGGCTGCGGCAAGGCTTCGCGGGTGGGCTTCCATGTAAAACTCCATGGGTGGTGCACTGTACCACGAATCGCCCCCAATGATGTTTGTCTGGGAAACCCGGGGGTTTTGCCTGGCTCTTTCCGTCAACATTTCGGCATAACGGTAAAGAAGGTCATAGTTGTATCCGGTAAGGGCAATGGCCCTGCTACCAACGCTACTTCCCAGCCGGTTGCTGAAACCCTGGCCCACACCCCACACACCCCATTCGGCACCCCCAATGCTGATTGCTTTCTGAATCAAGGTATTTTTGAGAATGTGCGGGAAAACACCCTTTTCGTATTCAGGCTTGAAGCTAATTGTAATTCTGGCCTGGGTGCGCGAGCTTATGCTGGTGCGGAACTGATCTATTTCCTCAT
>PWIY01000122.1 GCA_003560215.1 Bacteroidales bacterium
CACCTGAAATGATGGCCCCGCCGATGATCCCGTCAGGGATGCCCAGGGTGCGGCCAATGCCCAGGAGGGCAACTCCCAGTGTGGCCACTGTACTCCAGCTGCTCCCCGTGGCCAGCGATACAATGGCGCTGACCACACAGGCTGCCACCAGGAAGATGGTGGGGTTGAGGATCTGCAATCCGTAATAGATCATGGCAGGTACAACCCCGCTCAGCAACCAGGTACCTGCCAGTGATCCGATCAGCAGCAGGATAAGAATGGCCGACATGGCCGATCCGATTGACTTGATGATCCCGGTGTGCAGATCCGACCATTTGTGCCCCAGCCGAATGGCCACGATGGTAGCGATTGCGGCAGACAGTATCAGTACGATCTGGTTGGAACCTGCCAGGGCATCGTCCCCGAAAATAAACACGTTCACAGATATCAGCACTGTCAGGAAAATAACAGGAATAAAGGCTTCAATCAATCGGGGTCGCCTGGTGGATTTTCCCATGGAAAGATGAAATGTTTGCTGGTTAACAATTGATGAAGGTGTAAAATAACGTGATTTTTTTTACATGGACAAGCGGGCGGGAAATTTTAATCAAAGGCTGTTACCCGAATGGTTTACACATTAAAGGATGGGGTATCAGCGGGTGAGGCTTTTAAAATAACTCTCTTTCTCTGCTTCACCTGAAAAAGGCTGTTGAAAGGTGTACTCCACCGCTGCCTGGAATGCTTGCCGGTTGCGGCTTTGTTTGATTCTTTCTGATACCCCGGCACTGTTTTCGAAAGATCCCGCCAGGTAATGCCAGACGGCTTTCATCCATCCCAGTTGTTTGCTTTCGCCGGGAATGGAGGCAGCGTGCTCCTGCAGTTCCCGGTGAAAGTCTGCCAACCGGCTGCGTCTGTTTTTTTCATCAGGAAGGGCGTTTCTGATTGCATGTGCGAGGAAGGGGTCGATCAGTATGCCCCGGCCCGGCATCCAGGAAGACTGACCCGGGAGAAGTTCCCGTAGTTTGTGGAAAACACTGATATTGGCGATGTCGCCGTTGTAAGTCAGGGGATGGCGGAATGCTTTACGCAAGGCCGCAAAAGCCGCGGGATCGGCCTGCCCCCTGTACAGCTGTTTTCCTGTTCTCGGGTGAAGAATGATCTCCTCCAGGGGGTACCGGTTCAGTACCGGCCATATTTTGCTGATCTCATCGGGGTGCTGATGCCCCAGGCGCGTTTTAACGGAAATCCCGATGTGTACCTGTCCACAGATTTTGTCAAGCATCCTGTCAAGCAGTTCCGGGTAAGGAAGCATGCCCGATCCCTTTTTCTTGTGGGCAATGCGTGAAAAGGGGCAACCCAGATTCCAGTTCAGTGTTCTGTACCCATGATCGGACAGGGTATTGCCCAGTAAAATGATCTCTTCGGCACTGTTGCTGAGTATCTGTGGAATCACAGTTGCCCGGTGGTTGAAAGGAATCAGGTCTCGCAGTTTATCGGGATGCACTTTTTTTGTACCTGTACCACTGATAAAAGGGGCGTATAACAGATCACAACCGCCAATATGCCTGCTGAAGGCATTGCGGAATGCCCGGTTGGTAATGCCCCGGAAAGGAGCCAGTGAAAGGGTGGTTTTTGTCTCCATTCAAATGGGTCAGGAGGCAAAATTACTAAAAACCTGCAGGATATATCCCGCCTGTGCAGGATGTATCCCGCCTGAATGATACCTGCCTGAACAGATTGAGGCATTTGGGAGAACCAACAAAAAAAAAGGCGACGGAGGCAGGTCTGTGAATGGCCTGCAACCATCGCCTTTGAAGTCAGGTTGGATATACCAACAGTTTAGAAATCCTCAAGGTCAATGTCCAGTTCGGTGGTTTCATCCGCTTGAACCGGTACATTTTCCACCACTCCGAGAACTTCCACAAATTCCCCGTCAGCATCGGTGGCTGTAACGACAAGGTCATAGTTGCCTTCTCTGAGGAAGTCCAGGTGGTACCTGTTGTTTTCATCCACTTTATCGCTGTTCAGGGCACCCGGAAAACGGGTTTCTTCTTCTGCCGGGTCATCAGCTTCCTCTTCGCTGTAGGTGCCCGACTCATAGGCGTATACCACAACGCCGGTATCTTCAGGGATGTTGACTACATCACCGGCGATCCTTCCGGATACGATATTGCTGATCAGCCGGATGGTTGGCTTGAGGATATACCTACCCGATTGCCCGGCCCTTACCACTGACCGCCTTACGTCAAAGTCGGCGGTAACCTCGGCTATTGCATTGGCAGGAACTTCAAACTGTCCGACGGCCTTATAACCGGTTTGGGCACCACTGGGAACAAACAACGGGGTGGTTGTTCCGTCCTCAAAGACCAGATAGCTGCCGGGAGTGTTCGGCGGGCCCTGCCCGCGATCGGGAGCATCAAGCATGAACCTGATCTGGGTGTAAACACCGGGATCCATTTCAAAGAAACCCAAAAGCTCGGTTTCTCCCCTGGTCAGTTCCAGAAGATCCAGTTTGACAGGTTCGTCGAACTCATCAAAGGTTCTCCACTCGCCGCCCTGACTGTGATATTGTATCTCAGTGAATGTGATGAACACGCTTTCAATGCCATCCGTATCAATTGGGGCATCGGTCATGTAAAGCCTCAGGTTTCCCTTTTCTTCGTTCATGGTGCTCTCATCTGAATCACATGCGGCCATAAAAAAGACCGGCAGCAGTGCGATCAAAACATATTTCCATTTTTTCAACATACCTCTTGTTTTTTAGGTGAATGATTCTGTTTTCTGTTCTTAAGACGTTAGCTACGGCCGGATGGTTGTAATGGAGATGCAGGCTGGTGATGGCACCGGAGGTGTTGTTTTCTGCCGGACCGCTGATGCTGGTTGCCGCGGAATTGAGCTGACGTTTAGCGATGGGGCGCAGCTGCCGGTCAGGGTTGAATGTGATAATGAAGGGAGATACTCATCTGGAATGAAAACAGCCGGGTATTGTTCAGGCTGGCCGGAGCCTGATCGCTTCCTGCAAACACGTTCTTGAGCCCGTAGTTTGTAAAAATGCCCGTATGCAACTCAAGCGGACCGTCTATCTTATGCAGATATCCAAATCCGGCGGTCAAACCGTAATCCGAATTGGTGTAAAGGGCTGATATTTCTTCGGCACGGCCGTTGATCTGTTGCTCTGCATTACGGATGTAGGCACTGTACCCCCCACCGTGCAGCACCCAGGGGCGTTGTTCCCATGGAGTAAAAGAAAAAAGCACGGACAACCTGGTGTAATCAAGCTGGAATTCAGTTGACACATACTGCCCGTGAATATACTCATTGTACCGTTGCCGGTTTTGTGCAAGCAGATCCACCCCTGCCTGAATCCTCATCCTGGGAAACAGTTGAACCCCCGCCACAAAGCCGTAGGAACCTCCGAAAGAGGGGCGGGTGTCGGTAATATCGTTTGCGGACAAGCCGCTGATGGTCTTGCTGTTGAGCATCCAGGTGTTTCCCATCTGTCCGTTTACACCTGCAAAAAAAGCGGGTCGTTGTGCCCTTGTTTGCGAATAGGCGATGTCTGTTTCAGAAATGTCTGTGCCGGGTATGTGGGTTATGTGCCTGGCTGCCATGAAGGTTCGGATTGTCCTGATGCTTTCGGGGCGGTCTGGCACCAGGCCGGGTTTTGATGCAAGGAGGCCCGGAACATCGAAGGTTTCAGCAAGGGTCATCCTTACAGCCAAAGTGTCCTCAGCCTGCACTTCAGCCCGCCTTGTCTGCACCAGGTCGCTTTCCGCCAGCTGCAGTGTTTCCCTTTGATCTGTGCCGGGGATCTGCTCCGGCGATACCTCCGGCATGGGCTGAGGTGTTGGGAGATCCGGAAAATCGGCCACTTCCTGCATTGCCGGCCGGATGTAATCCTGAAGGACAAAGTAATACAATACGGTGGCAGAGGCAAGAAGCAGCAAGAAAGATGCGGCAATTGCCCTGAGCATATAATAGGCCGAAGCTCCCCGCCTGGCAGCCAGCTCAGTGTTTACCCTGGCCCATACGTCATTTACATCCAGTTCATCCTGAATGCCTTCCCAGACTTTTTCAGGGGGCTCTTCACGCCCGGACTCCATCCATTGCTTGTATAGTTGGTTAAAATCCATTGCACTAATTCGGTTTGTCTACCCATTGCTGAAGCAGCATCCTTGCACGGCTGTATTGCGACTTGGAAGTGCCGGTGGTGATGTTGAGCTTTTGGGCGATCTCGCTGTGGGTGTATCCTTCCACCGCATAAAGATTAAATACGATGCGTGCTCCCTCCGGCAGCTTTTTGATCTGGTTCAGGATGTCTCCTGCTTCCATAAAGTTCGGAGCCACCCATTTATTCGTTTGCATAGTTTGCTCACTTACTTCCTGATCAATGAACAGTTCTGACCTGTTTTTTTTTCGCAGGAAGTCAATGGCGGTGTTGGTAACGATCCGCCGTATCCATCCTTCCAGTGACCCCGAGCCGCTATATTTAGCAATCTGCCTGAATACTTTTACGAAAGCTTCCTGCAGCATATCCTGCGCGAGCGGACGTTCCCCGGCATACCCCATGCATATGCCGTACATTTTACGGGCATATTTGCGGTACAGTACCTCCTGGAAGTGTCTGTCGTTTTTTTTACAACCTTCCAGGATCGTTTCCTCCGGGTAAAGATCCTGCCGCATAAAGCGTTCTATTCAATAACAAGCGTAAAAGCATGTGGCAACCTGGCTGATATGCTGTTAAACAGCCCCGGGTTGATGTCCTCGTTGATCAGTAAAACCTCTTCCCCTTCTCTGTCGGCCAGCGTGGCATTGACAATCATACCGTAATTGATCAGCCGCATCAGGGAATCGGTGTCAAGTTTGATACTGCCAGTTGAATCTTCTTCCTTCGACAGAACAATATTTGTCTGGTTCCCGGAGATCCGGGCCCGGATCCGGATTTCCTCCTCCGGACCGTAGTCCAGGATGACCGGAATCTCTCCCCGGGCCGGGTGTGTATAGTTCCCCTGCATAACCAGGGAGGAGAGCTCACTGCTACCAAGGTGCAGGGTAATCTCAATCAGGTAATAATTGCCTTGCGGGATGTCAAAAGATATATCCGGCTGTGCATCCGGATCGGAGAGATCGATTTCGTAGGCTGATGGGAAATCGGTCATGAAATAAACATGTTCCTGACCCTGGGTTCTGCGGCCCTCAAATTCGATGTTCCGGACAACCATGGTTCCGCTGTCGAGAACGAATTGATTGGGACGGCCGTCCGGGCCTTCCTGTTGCTTCCCGGTGGGAGCCGCCCCCCGGGGCTGCACTGTTTCGTTGTCTTTTTCTCCCGACAGGGCAAAGTCTGTCATGCTGAAATCGAATTTCAGTTTGGCGGGCAACTTGTCAGGATCAGAGTCTGTGATTTTGTCACAGGCTGTAAAAGTGAATAACAGTACAAAACCCATGATAAAAAATCCCGGAGGAATTTTTATCTGTTTTCCTATAGCTGAATACATTGGTGCAATTTTTGATGATGGATCGCTTGGTTATATAGGAGACGTTAAAAATAGGCAAAAGGTTGCAAAGTAATAATCTGTATTTTTGTGATTTATTTGCAGGCAGATTCAGACACACCGAAAAGAGGAATAATTATTTATGACATCAAAAAAGAATGCATCACGGATTACTTTAATATTGTTTTCCATCATTTTTATTGCCGGCGGCTGCGCTGCACTTTCACAGCTGGATGGCAAGGCCGAAGCTGCTGACGAAATCTATGAAACCGGCGAACCTGCTGAAGCCCTGGCCGCTTACGAGGAGGTGATTGCTGCCTATGAAGAGGAGGGGGAAAGTGTTCCGCCGCGAATCTACAGAAGAGCCGGACTGCTGGCCTATGAACTGGGGGATACCGGCAAAACGATCGACTATCTTGGGGAGATCCGCAGGACCCCCCATGCCGATGCAGCCACGCATGCTGCTTTGGCCAGATCTTACCGTGAAATTGACAATTTGTCACTTGAGATCACCTCACTTGAGAATTATGTTGAGAATTACCCGGACGGGGAAGAAATCGATGAAATGCGGGCCATGTTGTTTGAAACCCTGGTGGAAAGCGAACAAACAGAGGAGGCTTATGAGTTGTGGCCGCAGCTTGACCGGTCTTACCGGCAGGATGAGGCAATGATGTCAGCGTATATGGAGGTGAAGCAGGAACTTGGCCATGAGGAAAGCGTGACGGAGCTTGCTGAGGAAATCCTGGAGATCAACCCTGACAACCCCACAGCACTTGAGTGGCTTGGAAGAAAACACTTAAAAGAGGCCGAAAAGCGCTATAACAGAGAAATGGCTGCTTACGAGGAAAACCGGACTCACCGGCAATATGCGCAACTTCTGGAGGAACTGGAGATCGTAAATACGGATCTGCACATTGCCCTTGACTACTTCAAACGACTTTTTGAACAGGAACCCCTGCCTGCCTATGCCAGTTATATTGCCAACATCTATGAACGGCTGCAAAATGAGGAAAAGGCAGATCAATACCGCAATAAGGCCGGCGGGTAAACGCTGAAATAAGGCGGTGGTTAATCGCTGAGATTGGTGCTGACCTTTTCCAGACTTCTGAAAAGTTCCCTGGTTTCTTCTTTGTGCAAATCCTTCAATGCCTCTGAGATGGTCATTTCTGCAAGCGGACTTAGCTTGCCGTAGGCACTCCTGCCGGCATCCGTAAGGCTCACAATGCGCACCCTTTTATCGTTTCCCGACACTTCCCGGGCAACAAGGCCCTTTTTTTCCATTCTTTCAATGGTTCTTGAGACTGAAACCTTATCCATAAATAAAATCTCGCCAATCGCATTATGAGATTGTGATCCCTTATGATAAAGCAGCGAGAGCACCGACCACTGGTCAGGACGCATGTGAATCCCTTTTTCCCTGCTTATTTGTTCAAAGCGCTTTCCGAGTGCCCTGGATATTTGCTGGGTGATCCTTCCCAGCGAATGGTCGAAATGGTATTGCATGGCTTGTATTTTTCTGAAACAAAAATACTGGAAATTTTGCCGGTAATTTGGTTTCAATTGAAACTAAAGTGTATATTTGTCATCTGGCTATTGAATAAACAGGTATGGAAGAAAAACCAAATGCCCTGAATCGCAGGGATTTTATCAAAAAAGCAGGACTGATCGGAGGTGCCCTGAGCCTTGCGGGTGCTGCCGGAGCCGGACTGGTTGCCGGGAGCAACAAGGAAAGCTATACCGGGTGGGGCCGCACAGCTTACGGTGGCGACCAGTTTTTCAACCGTCGTCCTTTCCGCGTGGAAACCCCGACTTACGAAAAAGTCGGAACACCGGAACGAATCGCTTACATTGAAGATTTTTTTAAACGGCTGGGAGAGCTGCGCCGCCTGACCTTTTCGCGAAACGGTGAGGCGCCGCGCTGGTCTTTTGATCAGGGGGTTGATGCCTTGCCTGAACCGCTGAGGAGTTATTATAAGGCCCATCCCGGTGCGCTGGAGCAATACCGGTTTGCGATGCAAAGAGCAGCCGAACAAAGGGAAAACTGGCCTAAGTACAAAGATGAGTTTATGCTTGCCCAGGCTTTTTCAGCAGCCCATGCGAGTTTTGTAAGTGGTCCCGGGGCTTTTCCGCCTCAGCCTGATGGACCGCCGGAAGAGTCAGATTTTCGCGGGGTGAATGACACCGGTTTGAAGCTGAAATCTGCCGGCCATGGTTCGGAGTTGATCAAACAGGTTGCCCACTCCTTCGGGGCTTCGCTGGTGGGGATTTGCCGTGTGAAGGAAGAATGGGTACCCCAGGGTTTCCTGCGCGGCGTGGGGAGGACTGATTTTGACGTACCAAAACACTGGAAATATGCCATTGTGGTTGCGGTTCCCCACGAATGGGACTCCATGTATGCCAATCCGACTTATGGAACCTCTTATGACGCCTATTCCAATTTGCGCTTTATTGTGGGGAAACTGGAAGTGTTTGTTAAAAGAATCGGCTATTCCGCACGGTCCCATTTCCCGCCCACCTCTTACGAGTTATCCATGCCTCCCCTGGCCATCGACGCCGGACTTGGTGAGCAGGGCCGCCATGGGGTGCTTGTAACCCCTGAGCTCGGGGCCAATACCCGGCTGGCTGCAGTTACCACGGATATGCCTCTGGAAGTGGACAAACCCATTGATGTGGGCATTAAGAGGTTTTGCAACAAATGCAAAATCTGTGCAGAGGAGTGCCCCAGCGGAGCCATCAGTTTTGATGACCGGCCTTCGGAGGTGATAAGGGGATTCCGGCGCTGGAGGATCGATCAGGAAAAATGCTATACTGCCTGGAACTGGGTGGCAACAAGCCGCCCCAGTGGTTGCCGGGTGTGTCTGGCGGTATGTCCTTATTCCAGAAAGCGTAACTGGATACACAATATCGTCAGGGTGGCCGATCCCAGAGATCCGACAGGGTTGTTTGCAAGCAGCATGCTGGCGATGCAGAAAACTTTTTTTTCCTATCCGGGGGCTGCTGCTTACCTGCCCCCGCCCGACGGAGACAACAAAACCTATCTTGAACCCCCTAAATGGCTTCGTACCGATGAATGGTTTGATAAATAAATTATTTCTGCTTCCGGGTTTTACCCTGCTGATTGATCCCACCATCATGAAACCTGTGTTCTGGATGGCCATGGGAGGGTTAATGATCCTTTTTTTTGCGGCGCTTCGTTACTGGTTTCACGACAGCAAAATATCCATGAACTGGTGGAAATGGCTCCTGGCAGGAGCCTGGTATTTGCTGCTTTTTGTGGTGATAGCGGCGGCTTTTACCTTGATTGGTGAACGGGAAGTCCGGGCCGGGGTCTGGTTCCTTGCTGTTTTTGGTGGGTTAATGATCCTTTTGGGTCTGGGCCTGTGGCAGCTGTTGAAAAAAGTATGAGATTGTCAATATAGCAATAATGGGAATGCGTAAATGGTTGATTGGGGCCGGGTTGCTCACAGTGACCCTGATTGCGGCCCTTGTGGTTTTTGCCACAATGATGAAAGATGAAAACGGGTCTGAGATACAGCGAACAATGATTCAAACCCTGTACAGAGACGAGGCCGTTTCGGTAAAATGGGACGATTCAGGCCGCTGGCAAATTTATAACATAAATGGCGATCTGTCAGGGTATGCTTATTTCGGGATGGGGCAGGGGTACGCGGGGCCGGTGAAGGTGGTTGCCTTTACCAACCCGGATGGTATTATCACCAAAGTTTATCCTTATGAGCATGAAGAAACACCCTCCTTTTTTGCCATGCTCTATGAGCATAATTTCCTGGAAAGGGTTGAAGGTCTTTCTGCCTCAGATTTTGACCGGGAGAAACCGGAGGTTGATGTGGTTTCCGGGGCAACGGTTTCCTGTGAAGCAATTCTTACGGCTCTTTCCCGATCTTTTAGTGGGGCAACTGTTGCCGAAGGTCACTGATGGCCCGCAGAAAAATTCATACCTTTGCTCCTGACCAATCTAGAAGGGTATGAAAAGCATCAACAAAATCGGTGTATTGACTTCCGGTGGAGACGCCCCCGGCATGAATGCGGCAATCCGTGCAGTGGTTAAAGCCGGAATTCATTACAACAAGGAAGTTCTGGGAATACAGAAAGGCTTTCTCGGGCTCATTGAAGACCTGATAAAGCCGCTTTCCGGTCAGGATGTATACAACATCATCCATCGCGGAGGCACCATTCTGAAAAGTGCGCGTTGTGATGCATTCAGAACAAAGGAGGGGCGTCAGAAAGCTTTTGATACAATGAAGGCACGGGGCATTGACGCCCTGGTGACCATAGGAGGTGATGGTACCCTGACCGGTTCACGAATATTCGGAAAAGAATTCGGTGTGCCGGTGATCGGTCTTCCCGGAACCATTGACAATGATCTGTATGGTACCGATTATACCATTGGCTACGATACGGCCGTCAATACAGTGGTAACGGCAGTGGACAAGATCCGGGATACGGCGCATTCGCATGACAGATTGTTTGTGGTGGAGGTGATGGGGCGTGATGCAGGCTTCATTGCCCTGCGCAGCGGCATTGCCACCGGAGCCGAAAAGATCATGATCCCTGAGGCCAAAACTTTTATTGAAGACCTTTATGAATCGCTGGCCAAAGGGAAGTCTCATGATGAGGGTGCCGGAATTATCATCGTGGCAGAAGGGGATGATTTTGGCGGTGCCCTGGAAGTGCAGAAAAAGATTAAAAGCCGCTTCCCTGAATTCGATATCCGTGTATCTATTTTGGGTCATATCCAGCGGGGTGGTGCTCCCTCAGCTTTTGACCGTGTACTGGCCAGCGGACTTGGTTTCCAGGCTGTGAAGGGTCTGATGGATGGCAGGAGCGGCATGATGGTGGGATCCATCAACAGGAAAATCGAGTTTACCCCCCTGGAGAAAACCATAAAATATAACCGGCCCATCAATGTGGAACTGCATAGCATTGCAGAAATTCTTGCCTTGTAAATTTTTTCGATTTCTGTTTTAATCATGAAACGGCTTCGACCAAATGAGGAAAAAACTTCCCAAAAGGTCTTGAATGCTGATTTCTAGACTTGTGTTGGTTTTTGATAGTTTATTTTTCTGATTATATTTGTCCGGTTCTGGAAAGACCTTATCGGTATATGATCTTCAGAAACATACTTAATAATTCTATCATTTACTAACTAATCCAACCAATCCACTACAACATGAAGCATTATTTTGGTAAAGCATTCGTGGTTATTTCCCTTTTGCTTGGGTTTGCTGCAATGCAGGCTCAGGCAAATCGTCCGTTGACGTATTTTCTGGAAGACATTCCCTATGACAACACTGTGCCAAGCCCCGAGGAGTTTCTGGGCTACCAGGTAGGTGAGTGGCATATTCCCCATGCACTCATGGTACAGTATATGGAACGTATTGCAGAAGCCTCAGACCGGGCCATGATCTATGAATATGGACGTTCACATGAATTCCGCCCGCTGGTACACCTGGTGATCACATCTGAAGAAAACCAGCGCAACCTGGATGAAATACAGGCCAACCACCTGGCACTGACCGATCCGGACCGTTCTGCGGATATGGATATCAGCAATATGCCGGCCGTCGTGCGCCTGGGGTACGGAGTACATGGAAACGAGCAGAGCTCGCACAATGCCGCCCCGCTGGTGGCCTATTACCTGGCAGCCGGTCAGAGTGCTGCGGTGCAGGAGCTTCTCGACAATATGGTCATTGTGATCGACCCCTCACTGAACCCTGACGGACAGGACCGTTTTGCAAGCTGGGTAAATCGTCATAAAAGCAAAACGCTTAATCCCGACCCCAATAACCGGGAGTTCCGTGATGTGTGGCCCGGTTCAAGAACCAATCACTACTGGTTTGACCTGAACCGCGACTGGCTACCGGTGCAGCACCCCGAGAGTCACGGACGGGTAAATGCCTACCACCGCTGGATGCCCAACATCAATACCGACCACCATGAGTTTGGTTCCAATTCTACCTTTTTCTTCCAGCCGGGAGAACCCCTGCGTGTGAACCCCCGTACTCCGCAGATCACCGATGAACTGACCATGGAGGTCGCAAAATACCATGCGGAGTTTTTTGATGAGATCGGGCAAACTTATTACACCCAGCAGGGTTTTGATGATTTTTACTACGGCAAAGGTTCCACCTATCCCGATGTTCAGGGGAGTATCGGTATATTGTTCGAGCAGGCCTCCAGCCGGGGTCACCTGCAGGAAACCATACATGGTGAATTGTCTTTTGCCGAAACCATCCGCAACCAGGTCATTGTGTCTATGTCTTCGATGCAGGCCGGGCTGGAGATGCGTGAAACATTGCTTGAGCATCTTCGCTGGTTCTTTTCCTCAGCCGTTGAGGAAGCAGGGCAGGAAGATTTTGAAGCCTATATTTTCGGAGACCCCTATGACCAGGGAAAGAATTACCACCTGCATGACATCCTGAAAACCCATCAGGTGAATTTTTATGACATCACTGAGAGTGTCCGCATTGATGGCCAGGATTTTGAACCGGGCAGTGCCTGGGTCGTGCCGTTGAAACAGCCACAGTACAGGCTCATTCAGTCCATGTTTGAGCAGGCACTGGAATTTGAAGACAGCCTTTTTTATGATGTATCCACATGGACCAAACCCTATGCGTTCAACCTTCCTTACGGAAAAGTTTCTTCGGCCAGGGAAATGCGGAATATTCAGGGTGGTGCTGTCACGGAGATCGGGCTCCCGGAGGGCCGTGTAGAAGGATCTGAAAGCCATGTTGCCTACCTCTTTGAGTGGGATGAGTATTACGCCCCGAAGGCTTTGTATTACCTCCAGAAGCACGGGCTGCGCACCCATGTGGCCACGGAGCCATTTACCATGCCGCTGGCCGGTGGCCCCAGAGAGTTTAATTTTGGTGCCATTATGGTGCCGGTCAAGACCCAGGATAAAGATGCCTCAAGGGTTTATGAACTCATTACCGGGGCTGCCACTGAGGCCGGTATCACAATTTACCCGGTTGAGACCAGCCTGGTGGATGAAGGGATTCACCTGGGAAGCAGAAGTTTTGCCTTCCTCCGGAAACCGGAGGTGCTGATGCTTATTGGCTCCGGAACCAACAGCCGTGAAGCAGGAGAGATCTGGCACATGATGGATCAGCGTTTTCACATGCCTGTGACCAAGGTTGAGCTTGAGCGTTTTTCCGGAGTTGACCTGAACAGGTACAATGTCATTGTGATGGCTTCAGGATCTTATGGCGGACTGGGAGAGTCTGACCGGGATGCACTCTCTGACTGGGTTCGTTCCGGCGGAACCATTGTGGCCCTCGGTACAGCCAACAGGTGGCTGGATCGTCATGATTTTGTGGATATGGAATTTATTTCCACGCCCGATATCGAGGATGAAGAGCGTTTGCCTTACTATTTGCGGAGCAATATTCGCGGTGCCCGCAGGATATCCGGAAGTATTTTCATGACCAGCCTGGATACGACCCATCCGGTGGGATATGGTTACAGAAGAGAGTCGTTGCCTGTTTATGTTTCAGGAACGTTCGGTGCCAAAACCAACAACAATCCCTTCACCAACCCCGTGATCTTTGAGGAGAATTCACTGGTGAGCGGTTATGTCTGGGAGCCTTACCTGAATGTAATGGACGGTTCGGCTGGGGGTCAGATCCACAGCCCTGGGCGTGGTACCGTGGTTTCCATCCTGCATAACCCGAACTTCAGGGGTTTCTGGTTCGGACACAGCAAAATGTTTATGAATTCACTGTTTTTCGGACAAATCATGGGAACCTGATCGGAACAGCATGGCCCCAGGTCGGGCCAGTAAGACCCCTGATCGGGGTAGCATGGCCGGAAAGGCTCAAAAAGCCCTGTAACCGGTTAATAATCCATCAAGGTCTTTTGGATATCTGATATAAAGGCTCCTGTGGTCATACACAGGGGCTTTTATTTTGGTCTGTTTCTGCCGAACTTTTCATGGGCGGTTACAAAGTCACCTGCCACAATGGAAGCCGCCAGAGACAGTTCGCCGGCCATGAGGGTGGCGGCGGCAACTTCTGCAAAACGGCGGGCTTTTCCTGCTCCGTGACACCCGATGAGCCTGAGGCACTCCTTTTGTGTGGGAAGGGAAGTGCCGCCTCCCACAGTGCCTGCCACCAGTGAGGGCAGATGCAGGGAAACATAAAGGTCTTTTTCAATGGCTTCTGTATAAATATAGCCGACACATGATTCACTGACATTGGCCAGATCCTGCCCGCATGCCATAAAGAGTGCCGCGATGCCATTGGCCAGATGTCCGTTGGAACCCATAATCCCGGCGATCTGGCCGCCCGCCACCTGCCTGCGGTAAGCATTGTCGATGTCTCTTGCAGTTGTTTTGAGGAAGCGGGAAATGACCCTTTCCTTCAGCAGGACTTCGGCAGTAACGGTTTTTCCCCTCCCGAGAATAGCATTGATATGGGATGGTTTTTTGTCCGTTGCCATATTGCTTTCAATTGCATAACTCTGAATGGGATAATGCTTTTTAATGTACCGGCAGATGTCTTGCGATGCTTTGGTGATCATGTTCATTCCCATGGCATCTCCCGTGGTGAACTCAAGCCTTACATAAACGATCCGGCCATGGATGTATGTGCTGTAACCGGTCAGCTCTCCGTGATTGGTTGACTTCCTGGTAACTTCTTTGAGTTGGTCGAAGCTGGTTTCAAGCCAATCGGTAAAATCTTTTGCCTTGAAAACATTTTCCAGAATAAAGTAAGGAGCCCGCTGGATTTTGTCTCTTGCAACCAGTACGTTGACACCTCCTGACATGCTGATGGCCCTTGCACCCCGGTTGTAGGAGGCAACCAGGGCACCCTCTGAAGTGCTCAGGGGGATATACAGGTCGCCATTTGTATGTTCACCGTTGATGGTGAGCGGTCCGATCACTCCAACGGGCAACTGGGCAAAACCAATGATGTTTTCAATGTTGCCTTTGGTCAGTTCAGGATCTATAATGCTGTTATGGAGATACTCGATCTTCTGGTTACTCTCTTTTGCCAGAAATTCAGCCCTGGCTTTCATTATTTTCCTTGAATAGTCGTTCTCTCTGTTTTTGGGTAGCTTCATTGTTTGAATGAATCAGATTTGTCTTTTTTTGGAAAAGCTCATGATACAGCCCTGAATAAAGCGCAAAAATAAACAATTGTACAATCAGGAAAAAATTAAAAATTAATGACCCCGTATTAAACCAAATTGCTAAACAGGCGTCTAATGAATGATTTCGATCATCCGGAGTTATTTGTCATTGATCCATTTATTGAATTCGTTTTTCCTTTGAAATGAAAAAAGTATTGTTCATTGCATTGTTGCTTTCTCTGGTAACCGCTGTATCCGGTCAACGTCCACAGGGTCAGGGTCAGGGAAGGGGGCAGACTGGCACGGAACGGGCACGGGAAGTGCTTGTTCACGGTGTTGTTCTTGATCAGCAGGATGACCGTCCTTTACCCGGGGCCCACCTGTTTTTTACCCATACCCGCGATACAACCAGGGTATTCACTACGGCAGCAGATATTGACGGCCATTTTGAGATCCGGATCCCCATGGGGATTTATGTGCTTCGCGCCACATATCTCGGCTTTGTGCCAATGGAAACCCTGGTTGAGGTCAGGGAAGATGTGAATGAACTGGATGCCCTGAAACTAACCATGAGTGGGGCGATGTTGCGGGAGGTGACCATTACCGGCAGAGCCGTTGCTGCCCAGCAGCGGGGAGACACCATTCAATATAATGCTGCAGCCTTTACCACCAATCCGGATGCCAGTGCCGAAGATCTTGTAAGGCGAATGCCGGGAATCACCGTGGATGTGACCGGGGTCAGGGCACAGGGAGAAGAAGTTCAGCGTGTACTGGTGGATGGACGTGAATTTTTTGGTGATGATCCAAATATTGCCCTCAGAAACATCCCGGCAGAAATGATTGATCAGATAGAGGTGTTCGATCAGCGAAGTGACCAGGCACTGCTGACCGGATTTGACGATGGCGACCGCACCAAAACCATTAACATTGTGACCCGGCTCGACCGTCGGAGCGGTCAGTTCGGCAGGGTTTACTCCGGATACGGAGACACTGAACGGTATCAGGCCGGACTGGTAACCAATATTTTTATGGACCAGCGGCGCATCTCCATTATCGGGATGAGC
>PWIY01000311.1 GCA_003560215.1 Bacteroidales bacterium
CCTCAAGATAGGCTTTCAGGATGGTGCCGAGGTTCGGGTCATCTTCGGCCAGCAGAATTTTAATGTTGGACTTTTCCATAAGGGGTCAGTTTGGTTAGTTGTTGGTCTGCTCATTCCCTTTGCCATCGTAGCCGAAAGGAATGAAGACTGTAAACCGGCTGCCTTTGCCGGGCTCACTCTCCAGAGAAATGTTACCGCCATGTTTTTCGACGATTGCTTTTACATAACTCAGCCCCAGTCCGAAACCTTTAACGTCATGAACATTTCCCGTGGAAACCCGGTACAAGTTATCAAAAATTTTCTTTTGATTGGCCTGGCTGATCCCGATTCCCCTGTCATTTACATGCACAATCACCCCTTTGCTGCTGTTTTGGGTGGTAACGGTGATCTGCGGGCTGTGGGGTGAATATTTGTTCGCGTTGTCCAGCAGGTTGGAGAACACATTGGTCAGGTGAACTTTATCGCCCTGAACAAAACTATAGTCTGCATCAAAATTGGTGTAAATTTTTCCATGTTTTGCCTCCACCTGTATCCCGATTTTCTGGATGGCGTTCCCGATCAGATCATGCAGGTCAATTCCGGTCATGTTCAGCCTGATCTTTGCTTTTTCGATGAGTGCAGTCTGAAGTACTTTCTCTGTCAGCAAACCCAGGCGCTGGTTTTCCTCGTTGATTACATTGATATAGCTCTGGTAAAGGTTTTCCGATTTTTGCACATCCTGGTCGCTCAGGGCCTGGCATGCGAGGGAAATGGTTGAAATGGGGGTTTTCAGTTCGTGGGTCATGTTGTTGATGAAATCATTTTTCATGACCGAGAGCTTCTTTTGCCGGATGATGGTAAGGATGGTAATGGCAAAAGAAGAGATGATCACCAGGATGAGGACAATGGAAGTGCCAAGCATGGCGTTCATCTGTGAAAGAATGTATCTTTCCTGCTGCGGAAAATGCAGCAGCAGATATTCGGGATTCATGAAAATATCGTTGGGGAAAAGCTGGAACGCGTAGGGACTTTCCAAAAGCTTGCGGCTGTACTGGCCCGTTTTTTCCTTTACCAGGGCATGCCCAGCCGGATTGTATACCCCGAACTCGTAAGATGTTTTGATCCCCTGCCTGCCCAGTTCTTCTGCAAGCAAAGAATCAAGGGAGGAAATGCTGCTTTCGTTGGTGACCTGAAACGTATATCTGCTCGAAAACAGTTCATCAAAAAGGTCATTGATGATCTGGCTTCTCTCGAAAAACCTGCTGAACGGATCATCCATGCCCTGCATACGGTTGTCCGGGAGATAACCCGGCCCGGACTCCGGGTAACTGCTGCGACCGCTGATTACAATTGTGGTATCAAAAGCGCTGCGCTGCTGCCTGTCATTCAGCTGCTGCCTGTCATTCAATTGACCGCCAAGCGGCAAATCGATTTCAGCCTGTACAATTCCCGAGGGGCGGTCCGGTGCTGCAGCATCCCCCTGCTGGGAGAAGATGCGGTTGTAATAAAAACGGTTCAGGGAATCCAGCATTTGTGTCAGCTGGGTCAGATGCCTGCTGCGTTCCTGCTGCTCCATCATTTTTCGGGCAAGCTCCTGCTTGTTGAACTGGTTGATTGCCCGGGTGGCTGCCTCACTCACCCCCCGGTCAAAATTTACTTCCTTGATCGCCACGGCATTGCGGATCCAGTAAAGTTGAATCCCCAATAACCCAACCAGGGAAATGGTAATGGCAATTACCACCAGTATGATAAATCTTTTTTTCATCTACTTTTGGCCAAATAGAACTGAACCTGCCCTACAAAGGTAAGATGGAAATAAAGATCTTAAATCCACGCTTAACACTATTTAACAGCCCTTAACGTATTTTGTGTCGTCAATCCTGAGATAGAATGGACGGGGAGGGGGTTTTTTATAACCGGGCTGCAACTTTGTCCCAGTCCACGATTTTCCAGAACGCGTTCATGTATTCAGGCTTCCTGTTCTGGTAATCAAGATAAAAAGCATGTTCCCACATGTCGCACGTCAGAAGGGGGGTCTTCCCGTCACGCAGCGGATTTCCGGCATTGCCTGTTTTGACGATTTCCAGCTTTCCGTCCTGGTTTCTGACCAGCCAGGTCCAGCCTGATCCGAACAGGGTGGTCGCTGCCTGGGTGAACTCTTCCTTAAACTTCTCAAAAGAGCCAAACTCATCTTCAATGGCTGCTTTTAGCTTTCCTTCAGGTTCACCGCCTCCGTTCGGGGAAAATCCTTCCCAGTAAAAGGTGTGATTCCACACCTGGGCGCCATTGTTGAAAATTCCGCCATCGGCCTTCATCACAATCTCTTCCAGGCTTGACTCCTCAAAGGGGGTGCCCGGAATCAGGTCATTGAGTTTTTTCACATAGGTCATGTGATGTTTTCCGTAGTGGTATTCAATGGTTTTTTTCGAAATATTGGGTTCAAGTGCTTCGGGTGAATAGGGGAGCTTGGGTAATGTGTGGGTCATGGCAGTAATGTTTTCGTTTGTATATCCATTTGTCAGCTAAAATATGGAAAATATCTTTTGCTTCCAAATACGAAGGGGTGCTGCAGCTGGTGTTTGCCCGGCAGCCCCGTCTGCATTTTTCGGTCATAACACAATCGCGATTAAAAAAACGCCCCGCTTAATAAAACGGGGCGTTTCCGGGTACCCGGGGTCGGGATCGAACCGACACGGTATTGCTACCATTGGTGTTTGAGACCAACGCGTCTACCAATTCCGCCACCCGGGCAAGGGTTGGGTATCAGAAGACCGCAAATTTACGCATTTTGCGGAACCTGGCAAAAAAATCCCAAATTACCTCCTGCAGAGGATGTGTGGTGCTGTTATTATTTCTATTTTTGTCCTCACAAAGTGTTTTTTTATCAAAAATTGCATCTCATGGCTTCTGTGGTAAAAATATTCTCCGGCTCAAAATCTCGTTTACTGGCGGAAAAAATTGCTGAGAATTATGGCAAACCACTGGGTAAGGAGATGGTCCAGAAGTTCGCTGACGGGGAATTTCAGCCATCCTATGAAGAGACCTTAAGGGGAAATGATGTGTTTATTGTACAAAGCACCATCCCCCCCTCTGACAACCTGATGGAGCTTTTGCTGATGATTGATGCTGCCAGGCGCGCATCGGCCAAACAGGTTGTTGCCGTGATCCCCTATTTCGGGTTTGCCCGGCAGGATCGCAAGGATAAACCACGTGTGTCAATCGGGGCCAAACTCATTGCCAATCTGCTTGTGGCCGCCGGGGTGAATCGTGTAATAACCATGGATTTGCACGCTGACCAGATTCAGGGATTTTTTGATGTACCCGTGGATCACATGTATGCTTCCGCTATATTTGTACCGTACCTGAAAAAGCTTGACCTCCCCAGCCTTGTGATGGCATCGCCCGATACCGGAGGCACCCGCAGGGCAGGAGCCTATGCAAAATTCCTCAACAGTGAACTGGTGATCTGCTATAAGCAACGTAAAAAACCCAACGAGGTGGGGCGGATGACCCTGATCGGTGATGTGAAAGACCGCGATGTGGTGCTTGTTGATGACATCATTGATACAGCCGGGTCAATTACCAAAGCCGGTGCCATGATGAAAGAGAAAGGTGCCAGGAGCGTGCGGGCAGTCTGCACCCATGCTGTATTCAGTGAAAAGGCGTACGACCGCATTGCCAACAGTGTTTTTGAAGAGGTAATTGTTTCGGATACCATTCCGCAAACCAGGGAGTGCCCCAAAGTTACAGTGCTTTCCTCCGCACAGCTTTTTGCAGATGTGATCCAGCGTGTGCACAATCATGAGTCGATCAGTTCCCATTTTGAGTTCTCCACCATTTTGTAAGGGCCTGCATCCCATTATTTTTTGCTGACTTTGTTTAATTGATTATCTTTGCGGACTGTTTTGGCAGGGTTGCATAAAGTAACCTGTTCATTATCAAACATTTTTAACTTAATCCGTAAACATAATGAAAAAAGTATCTGTTAGCGGTTCTCCACGCGGGAACGTAGGGAAAAAAGATGCGAAACGTTTACGCAGGGAGGGCAATGTGCCCTGCGTTGTTTACGGGGGAAAAGAGCAGATCCGGTTTTTTACTTCAGAAAAGAACTTCAAGGATATTGTTTATACCCCCGATGCCTGCATTGTTAAGCTTGATATTGACGGCAAAAAAATGGAGGCGGTGTTGCAGGACATACAATTCCATCCTGTTACCGAAAAAATCCTGCATGCCGATTTCCTGGAAATATTCTCTGACAAGCCGGTTAAAATGGCCATTCCGATCAACGTGGTCGGAGATAGTCCGGGGGTAATTGCCGGTGGAAAACTCATGACCAAACGCAGGCGTCTGGAAATTACTGCACTTCCTGATAAATTGCCGGCGGAGATAGACATTGATATCTCTTCCCTTGAAATTGGGGACTCTGTAACAGTTGGCAGCCTGGAGCTGGAGGATATCGAATTCCTTGATCCTGAAAACTCTGTTGTGGTTATGGTGAAATCTGCAAGGGCGGCCATGATGGCACCGGTAGAGCCTGAAGGTGAAGAGGAAGAAGGTGAAGAGGAAGAAGGTGAAGAAGGAGAAGGCGAGGAAGGAGAGAGCGAAGAAGGCGAAGGCGGAAAAGAGGAATAATCCCTTATTTTCTATATAGTCCCCCGCTTAAGGCATAAGACCATCACAGGTCTTATGCCTTATTTATTTATTTTTGAAAAAATGTTTTGATGAAGTACCTGATTGCCGGACTTGGAAATATTGGCCCCGAATATGCCAACACCCGACATAACATAGGGTTTATGGTAGTTGACCGGCTGGCGGAAAAGCGAGAAACGGTGTTTGCTCCGGCCCGGTACGGAGATATGGCTGCATTTCGCCACAAAGGACGCAGTTTTTTCTTGCTGAAACCTTCCACCTTCATGAACCGCAGTGGCCGTCCGGTGCTGTATTGGATGAATAAGGAAAAGATCCCGGTTGAAAACCTCCTGGTGGTTACCGATGATGTGGCCCTGCCGCTTGGTACACTGAGGCTTCGCCCCAAAGGCGGACCTGGCGGACACAATGGTTTGTCAGATATCATCGATTACCTCGGAACGAATCATTTTGCCCGGCTGCGTTTTGGTATCGGGGATGATTACCCAAAGGGCTTTCAGTCGCAATATGTGCTTGGTAAGTGGACCCCCGGGGAAATGGAGCTGGTCGGGCCGAAAATCGAAACCTGTTGTGAAATGGTGGTCAGTTTCGGGATGCAGGGTGTGGCAAAGACCATGAATGAGTACAACCGCCGGTCAGGGTAATTGTGGTTACCGTATCACTTCATCGTAAAGCCGGGATCTGCCAATCGTTGCACAGGTCAACTGCCGGGAATTATTTTTCGGGCTGAACGGGAATGATGTCATCAATGAATTTTTGCTCATGTGCCCGTCCTTCATTGTACATTTTAATCCACTGGAGGAGGCCCAATACTGCCAGGACAAGGAAAATCGAAAACTGAAAGCTGGTAAAAACCAGCCCCTTGACAAAATAAAGGGGCACTGAGATGATGTTTCCGGCGATCCAGTAAATCCAGTTCTCAATTCTTTTGCGTGCCATATACCACATCCCAATCAGAAATATGGATGTGGTAAATGAATCCACGTAAGGGATGTATGAGTTCATATATTCCGGATCATCCTGTTTAAAAACGTACAGCAACGCGAAAATAATCATGTACAGTACAGGGATGAGTGCCAGCCCGGTTGCCTGCTCCTTTCTGGTGTTCCACCGTATGGGGATGTGCCGCTTTTGGTCATCTTTGCGGGTCCACACATACCAGCCGTATATGCTCATGCTGGTGTAAAAAATGTTGATCCCCATGTCGGCGTACAGCTGAATGTTGAAGCATATGTAAATATAGATTACGGTGCTGATGATGCCTGTCGGGTAAACCAGCAAGTTGGCCTGCCGGGCAAACCATACACTGATTATCCCGAAAGCCACTGCCACGAGTTCCAGCCAGGTGGTGGCCATGATGTTTGCATAAAAGACCTCAAAAAATGTCTGAGCCAGCATATTATAATATATAGATATCAGCGGTTGTAAAAGAAGGGGCAAATATAAGGAAAATGCGAATTTATTTTTTAGATTTGAAGAACCGAAACTTGTTCTTCCGCTTTATTTCTGTAAATGGCGGGAGTTTCAGAAAAACCCTTATTTTTGCCTTTCAGGCATTGTTTTCGAACGCCCAATAATTAACCGTAGTGAACAGTCTGGCTTCCTCTTTATTCAGGCAGCGCCACAATGGGGCTGAGGACATCAATCTCAACCCTTTCACCCTTGCTTTTCGCGACGGTCGTGAGCCTGATTTTTTACAAAAGTATTTCAGGGACTCGCTGTGGCAATTCCGGACGGCGTTTTTTCTGCTTATATTATTGTACGGAGGTTTTGGTTTTCTTGACTCCATTATTGTTCCTGAATTAAAGCAATCTTTTTACCTCATCCGCTTCGGAATCGTGATTCCGGTTCTTTTGCTGGTTTTGGTTCTGTCTTTTTTCCCCATTTTCCAAAAATACTGGCAACTCCTGCTGCTGATCTCCTTTGTGGTGGCAGGAACAGGCATTACCCTCATGCTGGTTGCCGAACCGGAGAACTATGCCTATTACGGAGGAATGATGCTGATTTTTTCTGCCGGCTACTTTTTCATCAAACTGCGGTTTTTTTATGCCACCATCGCCGGGTGGCTCACTTTAATTGTTTATAATGCCGGGGCCATCTTTTTTTCAGGATCGGATGCGGAACTGATTGTCAACAATAATTTCTTTTATGTGGCAGCGAACCTGATCGGGATGTTTGCCGCCTATAATATTGAATATTTTGCCAGGCGCGACTTTTATCTGAATCAGGAGCTTGATGACCGCAAAGCTGAAGTGGAGCAAGCCAACCAGAATCTCGAGAAAAAAGTACAGGATCGTACCGCCCAGTTGCGGAAAGCCAAAGAGCAGGCGGAACAGTCAGATAAGCTGAAGTCGGCCTTTCTGGCCAACATGAGCCATGAGATCCGTACCCCCATGAACGGGATACTCGGGTTCTCGCAGCTGTTAATGGAAGCGGAAAATGATGAGGAACGGAAAGAGTTTGTGGAAATAATCAATAAAAATGGCACGCATCTCTTATCTTTGATCAATGATATCATTGATCTTTCCAAGATAGAAGTGGGGATGCTCAGTATCCAGCACAGTGAATTTTCACTGAACCACCTGATTGAGGAAGCCAGCGTGATATTTCGCAGCAACAGCAAGGTGAAGGAAGGAAAGATCGAACTGAATATTTATAAAAGCCTGGAAGACGGGGATGACGTGATCATTGCCGATCGCACCCGGTTGAAGCAGATATTTATTAACCTCTTAAGCAACGCCTTTAAATTTACCTACAAGGGGATGGTTGAGGTGGGCTATGTGTTGCGCACCCATAACCTTTTGTGTTATGTGAAGGATACCGGAGTGGGGATCAAGGAGGAGGATCAGGAAGATATTTTTAACCGGTTTATGCAGGCAAACCTGACCCATCGTCCTGAATTTGAAGGAGCCGGGCTGGGGCTGGCCATATCAGAGGCATTTGTTCAGCTTATGGGAGGGAAAATATGGGTGGACAGTACGCCGGGAGAGGGTTCCATATTCAGCTTTACCATCCCTTTTCAACAGGGAACCCAGCCTTTATTTAAGAATTTTAACGTAGATCATACCACCATGGATACGAACTGGAGCGATAAAATAATCCTTGTGGCAGAAGATGTGTCAACCAACTACCTGCTGATTAAAACTGCCCTGAAAAAGACCAACGTTGGCCTGTTGTGGGCAAAAAACGGCATGGAAGCAGTGGAGGAATGCAGAAAAGATCAGCAAATTGATCTGGTCTTAATGGATGTGCGTATGCCACTGATGGATGGTTATGAGGCCACCCGCCAAATCAAAAAAATCCGCCCGGGGCTGCCCGTAATTACACAGACCTCATACGCCATGGATGGTGATCGCGAAGAGAGTATCCGGGCAGGATGTGATGATTACATTGCCAAACCCTTTGAGATCAAGGACCTGATGGATTTGATCGCAAGGCATTTCCAATCAGAAACGTCAGAAGATGGCCGGCATTGATCCCCATAAGGACTCCCAGCACCTGCCGCACAATATTTCATTGTTGTTTGTGGAGGACAATGAGTCTGTGCGAAACCTTTATCAGAAGAGGCTGAAAAACCGCACTGCTGAGTTTTTTGTTGCCGAGAACGGACAGGAGGGGCTTGAAATATATCATGCACATAGTCCTGACCTGATTATCACAGATATCAGCATGCCGATTATGAACGGCCTGGAAATGATCCGGGAGATCAGGAAGCAATCATCTGACGTACAGGTGATGGTCATGTCGGCCTACAGCATCAAGGAATATTTTCTGGAGGCCATTAACCTGGGGGTTAACGGTTACCTGATCAAACCGGTTAACCCCGTTAAACTTTACGCGCTCATTGATGAAATGGCCGGAAATATTCTGCTGAAGAAGTCGCTGGCAGAAAAGGAGATCAAACGTCGTGTGGCTGAAAAGAACCTGAAAAGATCACTTGATGAAAAGGAGGTCCTGCTCAAGGAGGTCCATCACAGGGTTAAGAACAATATGCAGATCATTTCCAGCATTCTGAAAATGCAGGAACGCCTGGTGGATGATGCCAAGCTGCAGACCGTCCTGGCTGAAAGCCGCAACAGGATACGCTCCATGGCACTGGTGCATGAAAACCTTTATCAGAATGAAAACCTTGCAAATATCCAGTTCCATAATTATGTGAAAAGTCTGGCGGGCAATCTGGTAAGAACCTATTCCGACATGCAGGATAAGGTAAAGATCCATTATGACGTGGAAGATGTATTCCTGCCACTTGACATTGGAATCCCCTGCGGGTTGGTTATCAATGAGCTGATATCCAACTCCTTCAAGCACGCTTTTGTGGGCAGGGAGCAGGGTGCCGTCAGGATTGTGCTGCACCGCACAGACAACAAAAAGTTCAGGCTGCAGGTAATGGACGACGGAGTGGGGATGGATCCGGAGTTCAAGGTGGAGAAATCCCGGTCGCTCGGTATGCGTATTGTATACAAGCTGGTTCAGCAAATTGACGGGGAACTTGATTATGATTTTTCGGAAGGAACGAGTTATTCAATTCAGTTTAATATTTAACCAATGCAATCATGAGCCAATTAGACATTCTCGTTGTGGAAGATGAATTCCTGGTGGCTGCCGATATTGAGGAAAGCCTGCTGGGACTCGGCTACAATGTTCAGGCAACCGTGGCATCCGGACAGGCCGCCATTGAGGAGGTAGAGCGTAAATTGCCCGATCTGATCCTGATGGACATCATCCTGAAGGGTGAAATGACCGGTATTGAAGCTGCCAATATTATCGGGCAGCAGCATGATGTGCCGGTAATTTTCCTGACTGCCAACGCGGATGTGTCAACCATCGAAAAGGCAAAAATTTCTCTCCCTTACGGATATATCATCAAGCCGTACTCCGAAAAAGATCTGCAAACAAATATCGAAATTGCCCGGTATAAGTTTGAGAATGACATTCAGTCCAAAATGGAAAGTGACCAGTTCAATAAGTTCTTTAAATCCAGCAGCAAAATTAAAAATCAGCTTATCCTGGAAGGAGAAGACGGGCTGGAAAAAATCAACCTGCCCAATGTGTATTATGTGGAGCGGAACGGAGATCATTCACTGGTACACCTCCGGGATGAGAAGGTGGCTGTTGTGGGCAGTCTGGATGAGGTAGAAAAAAGGTTTCCTGAAAACACCTTTGTACGGGTGAGCGAAGATTATCTGATCAACCTCGATAAGGTATTCATTGCGAAATATCCTGAATTGATTATGGCCGATAAAATGACTGTGATCACTGTGGAGGATGAGTACCGGGAACTTTTGGAAGCCATGCTCAGCAAATAAAACCGCTTGATTGTATATTTTTCTGCCGGCAGGTAACTGACTATGACAACAATCGTTGACAAATGCTCTCCAGAGGCATATATCCGTGAGCTTTTTGAGAAAAATGGCCCCGATCGTGATGACTTTGATGATATCATGGAGCTGATTGACAAAGTCAGTGCCGATGATGTGGAGCCTTTCAGGGAGTTAATGAATGGAATACTGAATCCGGCTACCATCATTGGTTTTTCATTCACAAAGCCCTTCGGGTACAATGGAGATTTTTTCATCATCGAAAAGATCTATCAGCAATATGTGAACCCGGATCCCCGGTACCGGAAATGGGACGAATTCTTTCACCGCCTTCCTGCTGCCATTGCCGTGATCAACCGGAAGAAACTGGCTGTGGATATGTTGCACAAACTGAACCGCAATGCTGGTGGCGAGCCCCGTCACGTATTGATTCTGGGAAGCGGACCGGTAACTGAAGTGTTTGAGTATTTCACAGAAACTGAGGGCAACAACCTGTATTTTGACCTGATAGACCTTGACCAGCGTGCCATCGACTATGCGAAGTCAAAGCACAGGGCAAACCTTTCTTACCTGAACTTCCAAAACAAAAATGTGATCCGGCATGTTCCTGATAAAAAGTATGACCTGCTTTGGAGCGCAGGTTTGTTTGATTATTTCAAAGACAAGCATTTTGTATTCCTGCTGAAGCGCTATTATGAATTTGTGGCGGAAGGAGGGGAGATGGTTATTGGTAACTTCAATGTGGAAAATCCATCCCGCAAGATCATGGAAGTATTGGGCGACTGGTTTTTGTACCATCGTTCAGAGGAGGAACTGCTTGGATTTGCCCGGCAGGCGGATATTCCCGAAGACTGCACCAGTGTGATCCGGGAACCATTGGGGATCAATCTGTTTTTGTACGTGGCAAAAAAGTAAAGGCGCTTTTTTCCCGGATCAACAAGCGGGAAAGAAAAGCGCCTTTTAATTTATTGTGTGTCTGTTCAGTGTCCGGCTGCGATTTCTTCAACTTCTCTGAAAACCCGCAGGAAGTTTCCTGACCATATCTTTTCGATCTCTTCTTTGGTATATCCTCTTTTTACCAGTTCCAGAGTGATGTTGTCCAGTTCTGACACATCAAAGCAGTCTTCCAGTGCGCCTCCGCCATCAAAGTCGGTTCCGATGCCAATGTGGTCAATGCCAATCAGGTCTACTACATGATCTACGTGATCCACAAGGTCAGCGACTGTGGCCATCGGACGGGGGTACTTCTGCCCAAGTGCTCTCCACTCTTCGCGGGCCTGGTCCATTTCTTCATCTGTCAGTCCGTCAAAATTGTTCCATTTTTCCCGGAGTTCTGCAAAGGCGGCATCCCTTTCCGGGTCGGGTTCCATCTCCTTGACATATGCACTGAGGACGCAGAGCTGCAATACACCACCATTTTGAGCCAGGGCCACAAGCATGTCATCATCCAGGTTCCTGGGGTGATCGCAAACAGCGCGGGCATTGGAGTGAGAGGCAATAACCGGGGCACTGGTCACTTCCAGCACATCATAAAAAGCAGCATCTGAAATATGGGTCACATCCACCATCATGCCGATGCGATTCATTTTCTCAACCACTTCGACGCCAAAATCGGACAAGCCGTCGTGCAGGGGAGGATTGGAATCGGTGGATGCATCACAGATCTGGTTGTGGCTTGAATGGGATAGGCCCAGGTACCGGCTGCCAAGGTCATAGTGCTTCTGAAGCAATTCAAGGTCTTTACCGATGGGATATCCGTTTTCAGTTCCGATATAGATGGCGAACTTACCCTCTTCACGGAGCCTGTGGGCATCGTCCGCTGTCAGGGCCAGTTCTGCCACATCATGGTGGTCTTCCAGTACCTGGTGAATGTCATCAAAAATCCCCATTGCCCGTTGGTGGGATCTTTCATATCCTTCTTCAGTGAGCGGACCCTGGCCAAGGAATACGGCAAAAAAGGCAGCATCAAGCCCTCCTTCTTCCATTCTGGGGAAGTCAACTTTGCCTCCGCCGTCATGGGGGTCATTTCTTTCTCCGATGTCAAAGCCATCCCGCCCGAGCATCAGCGGCGTATCAAGATGACTGTCGAGGGTGAGTACTTCAGCATGTATCTCAGCAGCCCTTTCCTCCAGGGTCTTCTCCGGCGAGGCGCATGCAGTAAAAAAGAATATGCCGGAAAGTGCGGCACATAGTGTCAGAAAATTAAAGCGCATGGTTTGGTTGGTTGATTAATAAATGAATGAATAACTGTATTAGCGGGGGATAAATATACATATTTTACCCATTTCTCCTAAAAATGAATGCGGTACAGCGCCATATAAAGGGAGTGACAGGGAGAGTTTTTCCCTGAACAGGATGGGCATTTTGGTGAAACAGGGATTTGGCAGGATCAAAATTTATTTTTCCCAGGATACGGCCCTGACCCCTTCCATCTGAAATAATTCCTCAATCAGTTTTGCCCCGATCTCGGTCTGCTTGTATTTGACTGTAAAGCGCACCTTGATGACCCCTTCGTCACTGACTGCTTCGATATTGTATCCTTTGACCGTAAATCCCATGCCGGAAATAAAATCGCGGGAGCTGTCGAAAAAGCCGATCCCTCCGGTTCCGGTCAAAAATATCTCGCCATAATGCTCTGACTTGATATCAACTTTATGCAGCACAAACAGGGCGAACAATACAAGAACGGTTGCAGCAATGGCCAGGAAGAACTGCCCGAGACCGATTGTAATGCCAATGGCAGCTACCACCCAGATGGAGGCGGCAGTGGTAAGCCCCATGACATGATCCTTCCCTTTCAGAATGGTGCCGGCACCCAGAAACCCGATGCCGGTGATGACCCCGGCGGCAGCACGGGCCGGATCCAGTGTCAGCACGTCTGCTCCACGCTGCGCCAGGCCTGCCTGTAATTGTTCAAAAGCCACTATGATCAGTGCTGAGCCCAGGCACACCAGAATATGCGTCCTGAGTCCTGCAGGTCTGCCGTGCACCTCCCTCTCCAGGCCCACCAGGGCTCCGAGCACAGTTGCCAGCAAAAGTTGTATGAGCAGTGACCACTCCCAGCTGAAGTTGATGAATGCTTGTTCCATGCCATATGAGGTAAAGTGAAAAAATGGTATATTTGGTTCATCTGTGTATGAAATGCATCCCGGGAAGGCCTTTTCTGAAAAATCTGCCCCCCGGTGATGTTTCACTGATCTAAGATACAAATTTTACCTCATGCAGATAAAGCCCCCGCCCGTTTCCTACTGTGAGCAGGTAAGAGCCCTGCCCCAGGATAATGTAGACAGGAAGCATCATGACCATGTGCATGGATTTGCCGTAAAGGACGACAATGAGCTTTTTGGCAGGCTTGTCATGGAAATCAACCAGGCCGGGCTGAACTGGACCCTTATTCTGAAAAAAGAGAAAAATTTCCGTGAAGCGTTTGAAGGCTTTGACATTTCAAAAGTGGCCGCATACACAGAGGCTGACAGGCTGCGACTGTTGTCGGATGCGGGAATTATCCGCAACCGGCGGAAAGTGGATGCGGTCATTTACAACGCACAAGTGATTCACGGGCTGCAAAAAGAATATGGCTCATTCAGATCCTGGCTCGACCGCCAACATCCCATGGATTTAACGGGGTGGGTGCGGTTGTGCCGAAAGACGTTTCGGTTTACAGGGCCGGAAATTGTCAACGAGTGGCTGATGAGTACGGGTTATTTACCGGGGGCCCATGAGGAGGATTGCCCGGTATATGACAAGGTGATCAGTTCTGAACCCAGGTGGCTGACAGGATAGCTATGCAAGAAGCAAGGTTTTACAGCAGGTTTGAAGGTGCACAGGTAAAGTGCGGGCTTTGCCCCCATCACTGTTCTTTGCCACCCGGTCATAGTGGCTTGTGCCGGGTCAGGAAGAATGTGGATGGCCGGCTGATGACCCTGACGTACGGGAAAGTTTCCGGCCTTCACATGGATCCCATCGAGAAAAAACCCCTCTACCGGTTTTTTCCGGGCAGCCGGATCCTGTCTCTGGGCAGCTATGGATGTAATTTTCGCTGCCCCTGGTGTCAGAATGCATCAATCTCGCAGTGCGTGCCAGGCGACCTGCCTGACAGGCCGGCACATGATCCGGAAGACGACAGTTTGACCGAACCCTCAGATATTGTTGCCATGGCCCGGCAGCAGGGCAGTGTCGGGGTTGCCTATACCTATAATGAACCCGCCGTGTGGTTTGAGTATATGATGGATGTGGCCACAATGGTTCGCCATCGCGGGATGCAGAATGTGGTGGTATCCAACGGGTATATAAATCCAGGACCGCTGAAAGAATTGCTGGAAGTGGCCGATGCATTCAACATTGACCTGAAGTCCTTTGACCCGGAATTTTACGGGCGTTATACCAACGGGCAGCTGCAACCGGTGCTGGATGCGCTGAAAGCCATCGCCGGAAAAGGCCGGCACCTGGAGGTCACCTTTCTGGTGATTCCCGGCCTGAACGATGACCCTGATCTGTTTGGGGAGATGGTGAGCTGGATTGCAGACCACCCGGGCAGGGAAACGGTACTGCATATTAACAGGTATTTTCCCGCATGGCATTTCAGCAATCCTCCCACGCCCATTGAAACACTTCAGGCTATGCAGTCAATTGCCGGGAAATACCTGAACCATATATACCTTGGCAACGTGGGTCAGCGGGTTTAAACATTCACCAACACAGAGAAAAAATGGACACGGAATCACAAATCAGGCAAGCGGCGGTTGCAGGAATGTTTTATCCGGCCACGGCCGGTGAAATTCGTTCGAAACTGGATTCGTGGAGTCAGAAAGCGAAAGAACGAACAGCCGGCCTGCGGGTTTCGGGAAAAATACTCGGTGGTGTGCTGCCTCATGCGGGGATGGATTATTGCGCACATCATGCCCTGCCCTTTTTTGAGTTGTTGCGTCAGGCCGGTCAGCAGCCGGATACTGTGGTGATTGTTCATCCCAATCACAGCGGATACGGTCCGCCGGTTTCAGTGGACGGCCATTGTGCCTGGGAGACTCCGCTGGGCCGGGTGGCAGTGGATCCGGAGCTGGCGGAAGCCACCAGCCTTCCGGTGTCATCCAGGGCCCAGTTGAGGGAGCACTCCTCAGAGGTGATTGTGCCTTACCTTCAATATTACCTTAACGAGGGCTTCCGGATATTGTCGGTGAACATCCTTCAGCAGCGTGAGGAGATCGCACGGGAGGTGGCTGAAAGAATTATCAGTGGAGCAAACCAGACGGGTCGCCGTGTTTTGTTTCTTGCATCATCCGACTTTTCTCACTTTCTGTCACCCGAGGAGTCGACCCCGCTGGATGACAAGGTGCTGGAAAAAATCCTGGAAAAAGATGTTTCCGGGGTGGAAGATATGGTTCATCAGCACCGTGTTTCCGTTTGCGGGTATGGACCGGTCATGGCGTTGATGGAATTTGCAGCCCTGACTGACCCCGGGTATCATGTTGATCTGTTAAGCAGAGGGCATTCGGGAGAGGTGATCCCTTCGGGCAAAGTAGTCAACTATATATCTTTGCTGTTCTCATCCATTCATAAACAAACAGGAGAAACGTCATGAAATACATCAACGTTCTGTTTTTCATCTTTATGGTGGTCATGAATTATCTGGCCAATGCCCTGCCCCTGGGCGGCAAAAC
>PWIY01000371.1 GCA_003560215.1 Bacteroidales bacterium
CTCATCCGTCAGCGAATCACGGCTCCATGTGAGATAGGATTTTTTCAGATGGTTGGCAATAAGTTTAATGAGGGTATCCTTGACCTCTCCTTCCTCCATTTCGCAGGCTTTTTCAATAATCCTTTCAATGTGCCTGCCATAATGCTTGAACGTTACATTGTTGGTGGCATATTCAAGAGGCTCCGGCTTACGGGTAAGAATTTCCTTTGAGGGCACGGGGTAGGGGGAGTCTACATCCAGACGAAAATCAGACATGATAAACAAATGATCCCAGAGCTTATGCTTGAAATCATTCACGTCGCGCAAATGCGGGTTCAGCTGCCCCATCACATTAATGGTAGCCCTCGCCAGCTTATTGCGCTTTTCCCGGTCTTCTACGCTGATGATATATTCAATCATCTTCTGAATATTCCGTCCATATTCGGAAATATTCATCTTTGAACGGTCGGTGTTGTATTCCATAGGATTGCTTATCGGGTTATCTGTAGAAAGGTTCTCTTTACCTGCAGTTGTTTATGGTATGGTAACAGTAGTTTATGGTATGGTAAAAGGTAAATAAAACGATAATTCCGGTTGGTGTTTTATGATGTGGTGCAAAGGTAGTGAATAAAATTCACAAAGGGGTGTTACCCCATGATTTTCAGTCTTGCAAACTTCAGCAGCAGCTGCTTGTTGCCGGTACCTGCAAAAGCTACCGTGGCTTTTGCGTTCTGCCCGCTGCCTTCCAGGGCCATCACTTTGCCCAGGCCAAAGCGCTGATGTTTGATCTCCATGCCGGGCTTCAAAGCCCCCGGGTCGAGAATCGCAAACCCACTGCTGTCTTCATCGGATGTCGATGGCTTGCCCGCGGTGGTGGTCACTGCTTCGTTTACTTTCCGGAAATTCTTCCTGCTTTCCGCAAAACTCTCGCCTGTTGCCGGTTTTTTCTTTCCCGGCAAACGTGTGGTCAGCTGATCGATGAACTCCGGATCCAGTTCATCAATGAAGCGGCTTGGTTCACAAAAGTTGAAATTGCCGTAGCGGAACCGTGTTTCAGCATAAGTGATGGTGGCCCGTTTCATGGCCCGTGTAAGCGCCACATAAAACAACCGCCTTTCTTCCTCCAGTTCAGACTGGCTGTTTATCGACAGCTGCGAGGGAAAGAGGTTTTCTTCCACTCCTGTGATGAATACGTAGGGGAACTCAAGCCCTTTGGCGGCATGAATGGTCATCAGCGACACCTTGTTATTGTCGTCATCCTTCTCCTCTTTGGTGTCAGCATCGGTCAGCAGGGCAATATCCTGCATGAATTCATCGAGGGTCCGCAGGGGCACTTCTGTTTCACCCTCTTCAGGGCTGCTGACAAAATCCTGCAACCCGCTCAGCAATTCTTCGATGTTTTCCCGGCGGTTGATGCTTTCCGGAGATTCATCCTCGAAGTAAAACTTACGGATCCCCGATTTGTTGATTACCAGTTCTCCCATCTCAAAAGCTGTCATTTTATACAACCTGGAAGAAAAACTTTTGATCATGGTGACAAATTCCGCCAGCTTTCTGGTGAGCCCCGCATTGATCGCCACCCCGTGCGCGGACGGATCCTGCGCAATCTCCCAGAGCGGCTTCCCCGTGTCACCTGCTGCGGCCACCAGTTTGTCTACGGTGGTGGAGCCGATGCCGCGTGCGGGAAAATTCACGATCCTCAGAAAAGCATCCTCATCCCTCGGGTTGATGATGAGCCTGAAATAGGAGAGCACATCCTTGACCTCCTTTCGCTGGTAAAAAGACACACTGCCGAAAATGCGGTAAGGGATGTTCAGCCTTCGCATAGCCTCTTCAAGAGCACGGGATTGTGCATTGGTGCGGTACAGTACGGCAAATGAGCTGTAGGGAAGCTGGTTTTGCTGCAACAGTTCAAAAATTCGTCCTGACACCCAGGAAGCCTCCTCACCTTCGTTGGTGGTTTTCATTACCTGGATTTTCTCTCCGGGTCCGTTGCTGGTCCAGACGGTTTTGTGGATCTGGTTCTTGTTGTGAAGGATCAGGCTGTTGGCGGCAGATACAATGTGCCGGGTCGACCGGTAGTTCTGCTCCAGTTTGAAGACCTTGTGGTCGGGGTAGTCAGTCTTGAAGTTGAGAATATTCTGGATGTTGGCGCCCCTGAAGGCATAGATGCTCTGGGCATCATCACCCACCACGCAAATGTTCTCGTTGTTGGCTGCAAGCTTCTTGACAATCAGGTACTGGCTGAAATTGGTGTCCTGGTACTCATCCACCAGAATGTAATCGAAGCGCTGCTGATACTTATATAAAATGTCGGGAAAGTCGCGCAGCAGCACATTGGTATTAAAGAGCAGGTCATCGAAGTCCATGGCCGAAGCCCTGTGCAGTTTTTGCTGATAAAGGCTGTAAATTAGCCCGAGTTTGGGTTTCTTTGACAGCTGGTCATGCGACTGTATTTCCGGATCTTCATTGTAATCGGCTGCGGAAATCAGGTTGTTTTTCGCATTGGAGATCCTGTTGAGCACATATCCGGCCGCATAGGTTTTGTCATCCAGATTCTGTTCCTTCACAATTCCTTTAATTACCCGCTTTGAATCGGACGTGTCATAAATGGTGAAATGAGACGGGTAGTTGAGCTTGCTTGCCTCTGCCCGGAGGATGCGGGCAAAAATACTGTGGAATGTTCCCATCCACAGGCCTTTGGCTTTGGCCGGGTCAATCAGGGAAGCGATCCGTTCGCGCATTTCGCGGGAAGCTTTATTGGTAAAGGTAAGTGCAAGTATGTTGAATGGTGGTACGCCCTGACTCAGCAGCCAGGCTACACGGTAGGTGAGCACCCTTGTTTTTCCGCTGCCTGCCCCTGCAATGACCATTACCGGCCCCCGCGTAGTTTGTACAGCCTTTTGCTGCGGCTCATTCAGATCTTTTAAAAAATCAGCCATATGGATTTATGGTGGTAAATTGGAATTTATGATTGATGATGATTCGGGATCGCAAAGATAGGAAAATTGTATCCGGTGAAAATTCCGATTGTCGGAATTCTGTTTCAGAACCGCCGTTCGCCTGAATGCTGTTTCAGAACTGCCGTTCGTCAGAATGCCGTTTCAGAACCGCCGTTCGCCTGAATGCTGTTTCAGAACTGCCGTTCGTCAGAATGCCGTTTCAGAACCGCTGTAAGCCTGAATGCTGTTTCAGAACTGCCGTTCGTCAGAATGCCGTTTCAGAATCGCTGTAAGCCTGAATCCCGTTGTCCGGGGTTTCCGTTCCTGAAATACTTTCTATCTTTACCGGTCAAACAGAGTAAACCCGATTGTTCAATTAAAGTATCAACACCCATGAACCTAACTAAAGTAACATTTTTTCGCGTTGTTTTACTGCTGATGCTCTTTGTGATCTCTTCCGGGGCAAAAGCACAGGTATCCAATGAAAAACTGCTTGAAAACCAGGAGCAGCTGATGGAAATGATCGGCGACCTCAGGTATCGTTTTGATGTGCTCGAGAAGGTCGTTGACGATGTGATGTGGCACAAGGTCGTAGGCGATGTGGCCTATATCGACAAGTTGTTCATGGCCGGTCCTCCGCCAAGGGGTGCAGAAGAGGCCACCACGCTTCACGGATCCAATCCCATCAAGTTCTGGACCTATGTATTCATCCCGAAAGATATTGATCCGTCAAAAGAGTACCCGCTGCTTGTTTTCTCCCATGGCGGGGTGCACGGAGATTTCAACACCTATTACACCCATATTATCCGGGAGCTGATGGCCCAGCAATATATTGTGGTGGCACCGGAATACCGGGGGAGCACAGGTTACGGTAAGAACCATCACAAATTGATTGACTATGGTGGTCTTGAAAACGATGATGTGCATGAAAGCATGCTGATGATGCTCGAAAATTATGACATTGTGGATCCCGATCGTGTCGGTTTAATCGGATGGAGCCATGGCGGCATGATCTCCCTGATGAATGGGTTTTAGCATCCCGATGCGTACCAGGCAATCTTCGCGGGTGTACCCGTTAGTGACCTGGTGGCCCGGATGGGATACAAACGTCCGGCATACGAAGAAGACTGGTTTGC
>PWIY01000320.1 GCA_003560215.1 Bacteroidales bacterium
AAGACCTCCCTGCCAACCCTGAAGTGCTTGACATCGGCGGCGGACCGCTCACCAATGCCAGGGCCTTTGCCCGGAAGGGAGCCAGGGTTACCATACTTGACCTTCCGGATGTCGTCGAAATGATGGAACCGGAAATTGAACCGGGTCTTCCGGTAAAAATGGTGAAGGGTGATTTTACGGTTGGGCTGCCGGATGGCCCGTTCGACCTGGCCTACCTCGGCCATATCTGCCATATCTTTGGCGAGGAGGAAAACAGGAAACTTTTCAGGGATGTGGCCGAAAAACTCACCAACGAGGGAATAATCATCATCAATGATTTTATCCGTGGCACAGGGCCCGGTCCTGCCCTTTTTGCAGTCAACATGCTTGTGAACACCGATTCGGGTGGCACGTGGACCTTTGAGCAGTATAAAACCTGGCTCGAAGATGCCGGCTTCAGCGTGTCCCCTTTTGCAACCGTTGGCGACAACCAGTTAATCAAAGCCCATAAACAAAGATAAAGCCATGAAAACAACACCCGAACATGATGACCGAATGGCAAAAATGACCTTTGCATCGGTCTACCCGCACTACATCAACAAAGTTGAGGGCAAAGGCAGGACCAAAGAAGAATTGCACCAGGTAATAGAGTGGCTCACCGGTTTTGACCAGCAAAAAGTCCAGGAGCTCGTTGATGAAAATGTAACATTTGAAACATTTTTCAAGAACGCCACAATAAACCCCAACGCCAATTTGATAAAAGGAGTGATTTGTGGTTACCGGGTAGAGGAAATTGAAAACCCCATAACCCGACAAGTCCGGTATCTCGACAAGCTGGTGGACGAACTGGCAAAAGGGAAAAAGATGGAAAAGATACTGAGGACGGGGTGAGTCCCCTGGGGGCGATTGAATACGGGTTATCTTTCAATGGGCAAAATGGTAATGGAATTATCTGTTATACAAACAATACCACCCAGATTTTGTTATCCTGAAAACCCAAATGATTACTTAATGGAATTATCACAGAAATTTAAACAAAAATGGAATAGCCTTAACAAAGCCGAAAAATCGGCGGCTCGGGTACTTTTCGTTTTTTTTCTGGGTATAATAATCTTCCTGTTGGGAACAGAAATAGGCAAGGTGTTTCATGGTGTTTTTGGAGGGTAAAACCAAAATTCCAGGAGGACTGTCTTTGTTCGCCAAAAAAGATGGAAGGTTGATGTAGGAAAAGATGAAGTTACCCGACTGCACCGCTTAAACCAAGAAACACACCAAACAGGAACCAGAAAACGCCGACTGCGATAAAGAACAGCGTATACCCCAAAATCATGATTAGCAGGCTTTTCCACAGCGAGTGGATTATTTTTTCGCGGAAAAAATGGTGCAGTACATATACATAAAAAATCAAGGTGATTATGATTTCCAATGCATTATAACCTGTGTCCCCTATAAGAAGGATAAAAGGGAGCAGTACAAGCTTATAAAATGCCATCTGGGCGTTGATGTATGCATGAATGATAAAATGCTCGGTGTAATACAGGTCGTGTTTCCTGTAAAACAAGCGGCTTAGCAGGGCGAATAAGAAAATGGCCAGTGCCGACCAAATGCTCAGCTGATCAAGGAAGTACACCTGGAAATAGGTGACAAAATCCTCGTTTCCTTCCGCTTCCATCTGGTCAAGATCCCCCTCCACACCAGGTGAATGCGCGAATTGGAAGAACACAAGGTAAAATAGTCCTACCGTTAAAATAAAGAATTTAGCCGGTCCGGTCAATCGCTCTCTGTCGGTTTGCAAGTATCCCCGCAACGTTTCTCCGGGTGCAATGGTGAGCTGTTTTATGGTATAAATAAGCCCTTTGTTGAGCTGCAAAAAGTCCAGCAGTTCGGACATTATGGTTTTAAAGCTAAATCTTTTGTAGGTTTTCTCTTGCTTGATGGTGATTTCTTCTTTGTCTTTCCAGGTATTCAGATGTTGCATTGGATTCTTTTTGGATGAAAAAAATGAAAATCACAATAATTCTGATTAATCCCTTTGGCTTTGAGAACATGTTTTATTTTTTGCCAACATGGGCCTCTACACCAGAATGAGTTTTCCCTTGCAGGCAACCATGAGGAGCCTCTTCTTTACCAGAACAATTGCCAATAATGAATGAATAGCCCCTGGCATATTCTGCATTTAAACAGGATATTACTTAATATCAACAAACTTGCATAGGAAGTTGTTTAAGGATTGGGATGAGCACCCCTGTTTAACTCACTTCTTATCTAAATTATCCATGGGGTTTGAACCAATAAATGGCAGGAAATTCAATTGCGAAAGGAAAAGCTATGTAAGCACGTCCATAATAATGTAATTTAGCTTATCATTAAGTAATCTAACCCTATAAACGGAATCCGGAGATGGCAACCTTTCTGTGTCGTGAATGCAACCTTGTTTTTGAAGACAACCATAGAATAAAAAAAGAATACCACGATTACATTTTTGGCCCCTGCCAGAAGTATATTGCCTATTGCCCGGAATGTAAAGGCGAATGTTCCGAAAAACCTGAACCCAAACCAGGAAAGGCAAAGAAAGGGTTGCAGACGAAATGTGAAACCAGTGCCTGCCAGGGTCCTGCATGCAGCAGATTTCAGTAATCCCTGGGAAAAACTTTATTGGTTGCAGTACCTATAGCACTTTAGGAGTGCAGTAACCCCAGCACTATAGGAAGCATAAACCCCACCAAAATAAAAAACAACCACCCGCCTATAAAGCAGGTGGTTGTTTCCGTTATAACTGTATTTGCGTTTCCGAATACCGGGTTTTGAAACTCCCGGGAACAAATACGACCTTACAGTTTTACTTAATCCCACAGAGGAAGCCTTCGTGTGCTTCCGTCTTCATAAACACCTCTGTAGGTAGTGGTTCCGTCAGGGGCTTTCGAAACCAAAAGGCCTTGTGAACGGTTGTTTGCACGTGCATTCAAATGAGGATAAGTAGCGACGCAAATCACCATGTAATCCCTGTGGTACCTGACCTCAGTATCATGGTTGTGTCCTATCAGGAACATATCCACATCAAAATGGTCAAGAAGCTCTACAACATCATCACCAAAAACCGGGCGCCGGTCTTCTTCGGTTCTAGCCATGCCGCGATACCATAATGGCCCCCAGGTTCTGAACAGGAAATACGGACGAGGATCCATTTGGTTGTTTGGCGTACCAATATTCTCCCTTACCAGGTTGTTGGCTT
Organism: Bacteroidales bacterium; assembly: GCA_003560215.1. Lineage (GTDB taxonomy): Bacteria > Bacteroidota > Bacteroidia > Bacteroidales > UBA7960 > PUPG01. The sequence goes on from PWIY01000320.1 coordinate 3,212, forward strand.
CCTGGATCGTATAGCCGTCTTCGACAAAGTCCGGACTGATCCCTCCATGCAACACCAGGTATTCTCCGATACGTACTATGGTATTCTTGGTTCGTACCCAGCGGCCCAACTCAGAATTTTCGCCATAGAGTTCTTCATTGTAGTTCATCTCCATATGATCCACAAAAGTATGGTAACGATCATGCAAAAGGCGAAGGTCTCCTGACAAATGCATGGCTTCATGGTTACCGAGTGTATATATAACCCGGCCACCGGCCTGTTCGGCCTCATATTGAAGCTTGTATAAAAGCCATAAAATCGGGGTTTGGTCATCTCCCCTGCTGAATACATCACCGGCATAAACCAGGTAATTGTCACCAAATATCCAATTGTAGTCTTCGTCCATTACGTTTCTTTCAACGAGAAGTTCAACAAAAGGACCGAAATAACCATGATGGTCTGAAACCACCAACATTTCGTCCGGCTGTTCAAATTCATACTGGGTTTCATCCTCAAAGTCCCAGAACGTAACCTCAAATGGGGGAAGACGTTCACCATTGGTCGGATGATGATGATCCGGATAGATGGTGATTGTTTCCGGCTTGTCGCTCAGCGGCATTCGCTCATCAACAACCTCCGCCTGACCGTCATCGCCGGGCACCACACTCAACAATCGAACTTCATCCCCTTCGTACAGAACATATGGTCCATCATAATAACCTTCCCCAAGTTCAACGGGGCCGGTATCCACATCGCGCATACAGCGGACAGCATAACCGGTATTGGCTCTTAATCTGAACCTTCTTGCCCTGGTTGTTTCATACTCCAGGCGATAGCCCCGTGGCCGG
>PWIY01000061.1 GCA_003560215.1 Bacteroidales bacterium
CCACACCGGGCAACCCCTGTATCACCTTCGAAATATCCCGGTTCCCACCCGGACTTCGTTCAATTTCCCTGATCCCGAGACGTCGTAAAGAGACCGGGCTTTCCTGGCTTCTTTCAAACGGGGACACACTGACTTCAACCGCATCCAGCTCCACCTGTTTTTCCCTAAGCCCGACATCAACATTGGCAGTGCGGTTCCCGGTAACCATAAATTCATCGCTGAGACGCGTCTCAAAGCCAACAGCAGACACACGCAGCCGGACAAATCCGGATTCAACGCCTGTAAACAAAAACCGGCCATCCAGGTCTGTGGTACTGCCGATATTGGTTCCTTCTATTACAAGGTTTACAAACGGCAGACTTTCATTGGTAGCTTCATTGAATACACGGCCACGGATGGTTCCGGTCTGGGATGTTGCTAAGCCATGCGTCCCAAGGATAAAAAGGAACAAAGTCAGGAGGTATTTTGTCATCCCGTATAGAGTTTGATATGGTTATAATAATACTAAAAATAATATACACTATACAACAATTTAGTTTTTCAGATGTTCGCGCACAACGATGATATCCCATTCTTTCTTTGGGTTCTTTGGGTGCAAAATCATCTTTCACTAAGGTAAAAACATTAAATTTGTCTTCGACAACCACAAACTTTTTTACCATGAAAACATCAAACCTTGCCCGGATCGTGATCGGTCTGATCTTTGTTGCACTCGGCATCCTGTTACTGATGAAGCTGACCGGAGTCGCTGTCCACCTTCCTTTGCCGGATTACCTGTTATCATGGCAAATGATACTGATCGTTCTGGGAATCATTTTTATCACATCCAGGGAAAACAGCACAACCGGACTGGTTTTGTTATTCATCGGGGCTTTTTTCATGGCGCGAAGTCATTTCGGAGTAGATCTGAGGATGCTGATCCGCACTGCCATTCCGATTCTGCTGGTTTTTGGCGGCGTGGTGTTGCTTTTCCCCCGGCTGTTTTTCAAAAAGAAAAGCAGGGTACATGAAAAACATATTGAACAGGAAGCGGACCTGGAAATTGTCAATGTATTCGGGGGCGGAATAAGACTCATTGAATCCGGGGCTTTTCGAAGGGGAGAAGTAACCTGTGTCTTTGCCGGCGCAGGTCTGAACTTCAAAAATGCCGGGCTTGACCATGAGGGAGGGGTTATTCATTTGTCTTCCTTGTTTAGCGGGTGCAATATATTCGTTCCGGAAGACTGGGAAGTTAAAACCGAAGTAACCACGGTGTTTGCCGAGGTGTCAGACAAGCGACTGAAAAAACCGGAGCACACTGATCATGAAAAGGTTTTATACATCAAAGGGGTCATGCTGTTCAGCGGGATGGATATCAAAACAGCCTGAGGCAGTCATTTATAGTTTTTTAAGTTGGTGAATGTTAAAATTTATTACCTTTGCACGTTGTTTAGCCATTGAATTTGCTGACAAACAAAGGAACCACTAACTAGCTGATCCATTCATGCTGAAACCGAGCCGAATTACCCGTTTAGTCACACTTTTATCCCTTTTTCTTATCGTGCAATCCTGCGGCCAGTACCACCGGCTGTTACGAAGCGATGATTACGAGAAAAAGTATGAAATGGCAATTGAATACTTTTACCAGGGAGACTACGGCCGCACCATTGCCTTGCTGGAGGATGTGATTCCCGTTTACCGGGGAACTGCCGAGGCAGAAACCATTAATTATTATTATGCCCTGGCCCATTATGAACAGGGAAGCTACACCCTGGCCAGTCACTACCTGAAAACATTTGTAGACGCCTATCCGCGCAGTGAACACGCAGAGGAATTTCTTTTTCTGAGCGCATATTGCAAATATCTCGAATCACCCAGGTATTCTTTGGATCAGACCAATACCCGTGAAGCAATCCGTGCACTGCAGAATTTCATCAACCGCCATCCCGAAAGCGAAAAAGTGGCAGATGCCAACGACCTCATTGATGAACTCCGCCGGAAACTTGAGCGCAAGAGGTACAACAAAGCAAACCTCTATATGAAGATCAGTGATTACCTTGCAGCAGCCATTACGTTTGAATCACTCGTAAAAGACTATCCGGATACCAGGTACAGGGAAGAAGCTTTTTTCATGGCGGTGAAAGCCTATTATGAATACGCTTCACGCAGTATACCACAGCGACAGGAGGAACGGTACGAGAAGGTGCTGCAGGCTCACAGAGAGCTTGCACGCAGGTATCCCGAGGGAGAATACATTGAGGAGGCCGACAGGCTCAGGGATTCCGCACAAAAGGCCATTGCAGAACTCAGGGAAATGGATCTCCCGGCTGCGCCCGAACGTGAAGTGCCGGAACCTGAAATAACCGAACAAGAATTGTTAGAAATCAACCAGTAGATTATGGACTATAAAAAAGTCAAAACAGAGACCACCACAGTCACACGTGACCTGAGGCAGTTCGACAAAGACACTGACAATATTTATCAGAGTGTGGTAATCATTGGCAAACGGGCCAATCAGATTGGTCAGGAGATGCGTGATGAACTTAACTCCAAACTGGAAGAATTTGCCAGCTCAACAGACAACCTGGAAGAGGTTTTTGAAAACAGGGAGCAAATCGAAATTGCAAGGCATTACGAACAGCTTCCCAAGCCGAGCCTTATTGCCATCAGCGAATACCTGAACGGAAATGTTTACTTCAGGGTTCCTGAACAGGAAGACGGCATTAAATCATAAACTCAAGATGCTTTCTGCCGGGAATTGTCTTCAGAAAGATGATGCGGTGGAGGCGCTTTCAGCATGCTGACGGGGAAAAAAGTCATACTTGGTATTTCCGGAGGTATCGCCGCTTACAAGGCAGCTTACCTAATCCGTCTTTTCCGAAAAGCAGGTGCAGAGGTAAAGGTTGTGGGTACCGCCAATGCATTTGAGTTCATTACCAAAGTGACCCTTGAGTCGCTCAGCGAAAACAAAGTTTATCATCAGGTATTCGGAGAAGAAAACGATTACACAACGGAGCATGTTTCCCTCACCGACTGGGGTGATGTATTTGTCGTAGCTCCGGCCACTGCCAATATCATTGGTAAATTAGCCAATGGCATCGCAGATGACGCACTGTCAACTTCCCTGCTGGCCTTCGACCGCCGGGTCTTCATTGCACCTGCCATGAACTGCAAAATGTATGCCCATGATGCAGTGCAGCAAAATATGGACAAATTGCGAAAGCAGGGCGCGCAGATCATCGAACCTGCCGAGGGCTTTCTTGCTTGCGGATATGAGGGAAAGGGCCGGATGGAAGAACCGGAGAACATTTTTTCCATTGTAGATAATTACCTCAGGACAGGCGCGTCATCCCTTTCCGGCAGGAAATTCCTTGTTACAGCCGGCCCCACAAGAGAATCAATTGATCCCGTCAGATACCTGGGCAACCACTCTTCAGGAAAAATGGGTTACGCCCTGGCGGAAGAACTTGCAGGCAGGGGAGCTGTCGTTCACCTTGTTTCGGGCCCGACCCACCTTCAGCCCGGGTCGTCGTCCGGCATCCATCTTGTCAGGGTTACCTCATCGGAAGAAATGCTGCAGGCATGCATGAAGTATTATCCGGAATGTGATGCAGCAATCATGGCAGCGGCCGTATCCGACTTCAAACCAGCCATACAACATCCCCGAAAAATTAAAAAAAATAAACCGGGAAGCCCGCTTCAGCTCGAACTGCAGCCAACAACGGATATCCTGGCCCGAATGGGTAAGGAAAAGAAGAAGCAATTGCTGGTTGGGTTTGCCCTTGAAACCGACCAGGAGGAGACCAACGCCCTGAAAAAACTGAATGAAAAGAATCTTGACTTGATTGTGCTTAATTCCCTCAGGGATGAAGGTGCCGGGTTTGCACACGATACCAACAAAATTACAATCATGGACAATAAGCAGGGAATTTTCCGTTATCCTTTACAGAGTAAGCAAAAGGCAGCAGCAGACATTGTCAACATGGTAGAGAGTTACATATGATAATACTAAGATATATTTCCATTGTTTTATTCCTGGGCTTGTTTACATTGTCAGGGATTACCGCACAGGAGCTGAATTGCCAGATTTCCATTTCCACACCTGGTATGTCAGAGCGGGAACGCCAGATCATGCAAAATCTCCGTTCCGAGCTGAACGAATTCGTCAACCAGACAAACTGGACCGAATACGAGCTGGAGACACGGGAGCGTATTGAAGCCTCCATGCGGATTACCATAGACGAGCAACAGGGAAGTGATGAATACAGGGCAACCATTCAGGTTCAATCAAGACGGCCCGTATATGAAACTGCGTACAGTTCCCCGGTGTTCAGTCACCGCGACAGGGATCTTGTATTTACCTACCGTGACAATGAGCCACTGGAATATGCTGAAAATGCTTTCCTTTCGAACCTGACATCTGTGGTGGCCTTTTACGCCTATATTGTAATCGGATTTGACTTTGATACATTTGCCCCCATGGGAGGCACCCCCTTTTTCGAGAAGGCACAGGAAATTGTCAATCAGGGACAAAATGCCCCCCAGGTGGGATGGAAGTCGCACGAAAGCCAGCGCAACCGCTACTGGCTTGCAGAAAACCTCCTTAACAACACTTACAGGGATATCAGGGAGGCAATGTATGTGTACCACAGGCAGGGCTTTGACAAAATGACTGATAACATGGATCTGGCCAGGGGGGAAGTGCTGAAGGCGCTTGAAATGCTTCAGCAGGCTCACCGTGAGCGACCGGGAAGCCTGTTGATGCGTGTTGTCCTTTCGGCCAAAAGTGATGAGCTGGTAAATCTTTTTTCTGAAGCTCCTTCTGTTGAGAGGAATCAGGCCATTGAGATCCTCTCGGAAATTGACCCTTCAAACAGCTCCAAATACCGTCAGATGGCCTCGGGTAATTGATAAGTCCAAAGTTTGCTATCTTTGTTTATTATCAATACCCCAACAATCCTATGCTAAAACACCTCCTGATTGAGAATTACGCATTGATTGAGGAACTTGATGCGGATTTCAGTGAAGGCCTTACCGTCATCACTGGGGAAACGGGAGCCGGCAAATCCATCCTTCTGGGCGCATTATCTCTCATCCTTGGTCAGAGGGCAGACACACGTGTATTGCGCGACCTGCATAAAAAATGTATCATTGAAGGCACTTTTTCGCTCAAAGACCTGCCTGTAAAGGACACATTTGACGCTTTCGACCTTGATTACGAGGATTTTTCCCTTTTCAGAAGAGAGATCACCCCCCAGGGAAAATCAAGAGCCTTCATCAACGACACCCCTGTCAAACTTCCCGTTATGAAGGCCATTGCTGAAAAACTTATCGATATCCATTCCCAGCATGAAAGCCTCCTTGTGGGGACTTCCTCTTTCCAGTTTGATGTAGTTGACAGTTTTGCAAAACAGCTTGATCAAATAGCTGAATACCGCAGACTTTTTGACCGGTATAACGACTTTCAGCGTCAACTGGAGGAGCTGGAAACGGAAGAGCGAAATTCCAGGACAGATCTCGATTACTACCGTTTTCAGCTTGATGAACTTGAGCAGGCTGCACCCGATCCGGAAGAATATCGCAGAAATGAAGAAGAGATGGCTGTTTTGCGCAATGCGGAAGAAATTGGATATAAGCTGGAAAAAGCCTTGTATCTGCTGCAACAGTCCGAAATAAACATACACGATCAGCTCAATGAGGCCACCTCACTGTTAAGATCAATGGAGGCTTATGGAACAGACTACACCCAACTGGCAGAGCGCCTGAACTCAGTTCTGATTGAAGTAAAAGATATTGCGTCTGAACTGTCATCACTAAGCGATACAGTTGTGCATGACCCTGACCAGGCAAAACTGATTGAGGAAAGGCTGGATCAGATCAACAAACTGATGCTGAAGCACAATGCAACTGACATAAAAGAGCTGCTTGAGGTAAGGGATCAGTACCGGGCTAAAATTGAAGAAACCGATAGCCTTGAAGAAAAAATCAATAACCAGAAACAGCAGATCCGCCAGATTGCCAAAGAACTTGAAATAAGGGCAAAAGACATAGCTGAAGGGCGGGCCAGGGCCATTCCTGAGATTGAAAAAGAAGTACTGGGTCTTTTGAAAGACCTGGGGATGCCAGGTGCCCGTTTTAAAATTGCAAGAAAGCCCCTTGAACATTTCTCAAGGCACGGAAAAGACCACATTGGCTTTTTGTTCAATGCCAATGTGGGAGGGAAGCTGCAGGATCTTTCCAGCGTGGCCTCAGGAGGTGAACTTTCCAGGTTTATGCTCAGTATCAAAAGCATGATATCACAGAAAATGCTGCTGCCTACGATCATATTCGATGAAATTGACACGGGCATCTCCGGCGAAACAAGCACACGGGTGGCAAACATATTGCAGCATATGTCCGATACCATGCAGGTCATCGCCATTACCCATCTTCCGCAGATCGCCTCCAGGGGAGACACTCACCTCCTTGTATACAAAACAGTGGAAAACGGGCAGACCAACACCTACCTCAGGCAACTCAGCAAGGAAGGACGTATTGATGAGGTTGCCAAGATGCTGGGTGGAGAAAAACCCTCCCGGGTAATGGTAGAAACAGCCAAAGAGCTTATCTTTACAAAAGACAAACAATTAAATAATTAAATACTTAATGGTATGAAATCTGATCTTTTACATGGTAAAAAGGGGATTATTTTTGGCGCTCTGAATACCAGCTCCATTGCCTGGAAAGTCGCTGAAAAAGCCCATGAATACGGTGCAGAACTGGTATTGTCCAATGCACCGATCGCCATCAGAAAGGGTGATATCCATCAGCTTGCTGAAAAAACCCGGAGTGAAGTCATTGCCGCTGATGTCACAAAGGTGGACGAAATTGAGGATCTATTCAGGAAAAGCCAGGAAATATTCTCCGGAAAAGCAGATTTCATACTCCATTCGGTGGGCATGTCGCCCAATGTAAGAAAAGGATTGCATTATACAGACCTGGATTACAATTATCTGTCCAAGACCCTGGATGTTTCTGCGATTTCACTGCATAAGATCCTCAGCGTTGCCTATAAAATGGATGCCATCAACGAATGGGGTTCAGTGGTGGCTTTGAGTTACATTGCAGCACAGCGTACGTTTTCCACTTACAACGATATGGCCCAGGCCAAAGCAATGCTGGAGTCCATTTGCAGAAGCTTTGGGTATCATTACGGAAAAAAAAGAAAGGTCAGGGTCAACAGCGTATCCCAATCACCCACCATTACAAGTGCCGGTACCGGCGTAAAGGGGTTCAACAGTTTCTACAATTTCTCCCACTGCATGTCACCACTGGGAAACAGTTCATCAGAAGACTGTGCAGACTTCTGTATCGCCATGTTCTCAGACCTGACCAGGAAGATAACCATGCAAAACATTTTCCACGACGGGGGGTATTCCACCATGGGAATTTCAGATAAACTGATTGATGATTGCTTTGTGTGCCAGGGAGACTGCCACGAAAATCATGATGAACATTGATTAAGTGGCGGGAACCGGCAAGACAGGGGGATTTCTCAATATTTTATATCTTTGCCGGATATTTTTTCAACATTTTATTCTGTAAAAAATAAACTACATGAGCTTCCGAATTATTGTTCTGGCAAAACAGGTGCCGGATACCCGTAATGTGGGTAAAGATGCTATGAAGGCGGACGGTACGGTAAACCGGGGTGCACTTGAGGCAATTTTTAACCCGGAGGACCTGCATGCCCTGGAGCAGGCTTTACTGATCAAAGAAGAACGCAAAGATGCCGAGGTCATCATTTTGACCATGGGCCCTCCACGGGCAGCCAATATTATCCGGGAAGCACTTTATCGCGGAGCAGACAAAGGCTACCTGATCACTGACCGCAAATTTGCAGGTTCTGACACCCTGGCAACTTCTTATGTACTTTCTCTGGCAGTTAAAAAACTGGCTCCCTTTCATCTGGTGATTGCAGGGAGGCAGGCCATTGATGGTGATACTGCCCAGGTAGGCCCGCAAGTGGCAGAAAAGCTGGATCTTCCGCAGGTAACCTACACAGAAAAGTTCACTGAGATCAAAAACAAAGAAGTCAGCATTCAGCGCAGACTGGAAAGGGGGGTAGAAACAGTTTCCACGCCGCTGCCGGCCCTGGTCACGGTACACAGCTCAGCCGCAAATTGCAGGCCCCGCAATGCCAAACTTCTGATGAAATATAAGCATGCACGTACCATTTCCGAACTGCAGGAAGAAACAAAAGATTATACGGAAATGCTCAATAACAAGCCCTATCTGCAGATTGATGAATGGGGTGTAGCCGACATTGAAGCAGGTGAGGAACAGCTGGGCCTTTCCGGATCACCCACCAAAGTGAAAAAGATTGAAAACGTTGTTTTTGCCGCCAAGGAATCCATTGTTCTCTCATCCGAAGACAATGACATTGACCGGTTGATGAAAGATCTCATCGACAGTCATGTTGTAGGCTAATCAAACCATCAAAACTGAAAAATCTGGAAACATGCATAATATATTTGTTTATTGCGAAATAGATGAGGGTCAGGTGGCGGACGTCAGCCTTGAGTTGCTGACGAAAGGACGTAAACTGGCCAATGAACTTGGTTGCAAGCTGGAAGCCGCAGTGATCGGGCATAACCTGAAAGGCATTGAAAAGGAGATATACCCGTACGGTGTAGATGTTCTTCATGTGGCAGACGACAAAAGGCTTGCTCCATATACAACCCTTGCTCATGCACATCTGGTAGTAGATCTGTTTAAGAAGATCAAACCGGAGGTCGCTCTTTTCGGGGCAACTTCAGTTGGTCGTGATCTGGCACCACGCGTGGCATCCAAAATGAAATGCGGCCTGACCGCTGACTGTACAAGCCTGGTTTTTGGAGATCACAAAGACAATAAATCCGGAAAAGAGTATAAAAATCTGCTTTACCAGATCCGCCCTGCATTCGGAGGGAATATCATTGCCACCATTATCAATCCCGATACCAGGCCCCAGATGGCCACCGTCAGGGAAGGGGTGATGAAACGTGAAATTTCCGATAAAGCCCACAAGGGAAGTCTGAAAACCATTAAAACAGATGAAGTGCTCACAGATGAGTTGTTCCCGGTCAGGATCCTGGAACGACACATGGAGAAGAAAAAAATCAACATCAAGGCTTCTCCGGTTATTATTTCAGGGGGCTACGGCGTCGGTTCAAAAGAAAACTTTGAACTGTTGTACGAACTGGCAGATGTGCTGGGCGGAGAAGTGGGAGCATCAAGGGCTGCAGTTGATGCCGGTTTTGCAGATCACGAACGTCAGGTTGGTCAAACCGGTGTAACCGTCAGACCCAAGCTTTACATCGCCTGCGGCATATCCGGTGCCGTTCAGCATACTGCCGGCATGAGCGAATCGGCCAAGATCATTGCCATCAATAATGATCCCAAAGCACCCATCAATGAACTTGCCGACTATTCCATCATCGGAAATATTGAGGACATCATTCCCAAAATGATCAAGTTTTACAAGCAAAATACCAAGTAAAATCAGGAAATACAATGGCTAATTTTTATACAGACAACCCAGGTTTAGCATTTCATCTGCAGCACCCCCTGATGAAAAAGATCATCCGGCTTAAGGAAAACGATTACGCCGACAAGGATAAATATGATTATGCACCTGCCGATTTCGAAGATGCATTGGATAACTACGACAAAGTACTTGAAATTGTCGGGGAGATCTGCGGGGAGACCATTGCACCGAACGCAGAACTTGTGGATACTTTCGGCCCCAAACTTGTCGACAATGAAGTGGTCTACGCACCCGGAACAGCCCAGAATCTTGAAAAACTGACCAAGGCAGGGCTCATCGGGATGTCTTTGCCCAGAAAATACGACGGACTCAACTTTTCCATGGTGCCTTATGTAATCGCTGCAGAGCTGGTTTCCCGGGCTGATGCAGGTTTTGCAAACATCTGGGGATTGCAGGACTGTGCGGAAACAATCCACGAATTTGCCAGCGAGGAAATCAGGAACGAGTTTTTGCCAAGATTCAATAAGGGGGCCACAGCTGCCATGGACCTGACCGAACCTGATGCAGGCAGTGACCTGCAGGCTGTACAGCTGAAAGCAACCCAGGACGAATCAACCGGAGAATGGAAACTCAACGGCGTCAAACGGTTTATCACCAACGGTGATGCAGATATCAGCCTGGTGCTGGCCCGTTCAGAACCAAATACCTCAGACGGACGCGGGTTGTCACTGTTCCTTTATGACCGCAAGGATAAAGCCGTCAAAGTAAGGCGTATAGAAAACAAACTCGGGATCAAGGGCTCTCCCACATGCGAGCTGGTATTTAAAGATGCTCCGGCATTGCTGATCGGTGACAGAAAAATGGGGCTGATCAAATACGTGATGTCCCTGATGAATTCTGCACGCCTGGGTGTGGGAGCCCAGTCTGTAGGTATCGCAGAAGCAGCTTACCGTGAAGCCCTGAAATATGCCCATGAAAGAGAGCAGTTTGACAAGCCCATCATTCAGTTCCCTGCGGTGTATGAAATGCTTGCCAACATGCGGGCAAAAACCGATGCTGCCAGAAGCCTGCTTTACGAGACCACCAGATATGTGGACATTTACAAATCATACGCACACCTCCAGGAGGAGCGGCGCCTGGAACCCGAAGAGCGGAAAGAGCTGAAAATGCACCAGCGAATCGCAGATGTGCTCACCCCGCTGCTGAAACTGTTTGCCAGTGAGTATTGCAACCAGGTTGCTTATGACTCCCTTCAGATCCACGGAGGAGCAGGTTATATGAAAGACTTCCCGGTCGAAAGACTATACCGGGATGCACGGATTACCAATATTTATGAAGGTACTTCGCAACTTCAGGTGGTGGCAGCCATACGTGGTGTCTCAAACGGCACCTTCCTTTCGCTGATGAGGCAATATGAGGAGATGGATGTTCAACCCGAATTTGAGTACCTGAAACACCTCCTTCAGGACATGACAGAACAGTATGAAAGCATTGTCACATACGTTCAGGAGAAAAAGAATGACGAGCTGACAGATTTTCATGCAAGACGGCTTGTTGAGATGGCGGGCCATATTATCATGGGCTACCTCCTGCTGCACGACACACACAGAGACAGCAGTTTCAGAAAGTCCACAGAAATATTTATCCGCCACGGATCCTCTGAAAACAAGGCAAAGGAAACCTATATTAAGGGTTTTGAGGAAAAGGAGCTCGGAAACTATAAAGTAGAGAAATAGCCCCGGCTAACCTTAAAAAAAGGCTGGCTCTTTTATGAGTCAGCCTTTTTTAGTATATGTCTGAGTCAGCAGATCAACTGCTTTTCTGCTCTTCCTGATCCGCCTGATCTGCAGTTTTTTTCTGCGGGGCAGCGGATTTGGTTTTTTCTTTTCCCTTGTCAGAACCAGCAGGAATCACTTCTACGGTGATCTGATCCTCTTTTTTCTTATAATCCACCTGCAAGGTGTCTCCGGCTTTGATTTTTGTCCGGATGATCTCTTCGGCAAGCGGATCCTCAAGATATTTCTGGATTGAACGCTTTAAAGGTCTTGCACCGAAAGAAGGATCCCATCCCTTTTCTGCAATGTATTCCTTGGCCGCATCGGTAAGTTTGATATGATATCCAAGGTCATCAATCCGCTTAAACAGCTTTCGCAGTTCAATATCAATGATCCTGAAGATATGCTCTTTCATCAGCGAATCAAAGATAACCACATCATCAACCCGGTTCAGAAACTCGGGGGCAAAGGTTTTCTTCAGTGCATTTTCAATGACACTTTGCGTATACTCTTTTGATGCAGCCTGACGTGCAGGTGTATTGAAACCCACGCCCATGCCGAAATCCTTAAGCTGGCGGGATCCGATGTTGGAGGTCATGATGATAATGGTATTCTTGAAATCCACACGGCGTCCCAGGCTGTCAGTCAGCTGCCCGTCATCAAGCATCTGCAGCAACAGGTGAAAAACGTCAGGGTGTGCTTTTTCAATTTCATCCAGCAACAATACGGAATAAGGCTTGCGGCGTACTTTTTCAGTAAGTTGCCCACCCTCTTCATAGCCGACATAGCCGGGAGGAGCCCCCACAAGCCGGCTGACGGCAAATTTTTCCATATACTCGCTCATATCGATGCGGATGATGGCATCGTCCGTATCGAACAGGTGGTGCGACAGCACCTTGGCCAGGTGGGTTTTACCGACACCCGTGGGGCCAAGGAAAATAAACGAACCGATGGGTTTTGCAGGATCCTTGAGACCTGCGCGATTCCGCCGGATACTCTTGACAATTTTCTTAATTGCATCCTGCTGTCCGACCACACTTTTCTCCAGATCCTGCTCCATATTGATCAGACGTTCACTCTCATTCATTGCAATGCGCTGAACAGGCACTCCTGTCATCATGGACACCACTTCAGACACATTCTGATCCGAAACCAGTTCGCGATTGAGGCGTGACTCTTCTTCCCATTTCTTTTTTTCTGCATCCAGCTGATCCATCAATTCCCTCTCCTGATCACGGAATTTGGCCGCCTGCTCGTATTTCTGGCTTTTGATGGCGGCGGTTTTTTCTTCCCTGACTTTTTCGATCTGCTCTTCAATCTTAACAATGGCATCGGGAACCCGGATATTGGTTATATGCACACGCGACCCGGCTTCATCCAGGGCGTCAATGGCCTTGTCTGGCAGATAACGATCACTGACATAACGATCTGTGAGGTAAACGCAGGCCTTAATGGCATCTTCTGAATAATTCACCAGATGGTGATCTTCATATTTAGATTTGATGTTATTCAAGATCTCAATGGTTTCCTCCGCCGTGGTCGGATCAATGATGATCTTCTGAAAACGCCTTTCCAGGGCACCGTCTTTTTCAATGTGCTGCCTGTACTCATCCATGGTGGTGGCACCGATACACTGAATCTCCCCGCGTGCAAGGGCGGGTTTGAACATATTGGATGCATCCAGCGATCCGCTGGCACCGCCCGCACCCACAATGGTATGCAGCTCATCGATGAAAAGGATCACGTTGGGGTTCTTCTCCAGTTCATTGAGCAGGGCCTTCATGCGCTCTTCAAACTGACCCCTGTACTTGGTTCCTGCTACCAGAGAGGCGATATCCAGGGTTACAATGCGCTTGTTGAAAAGGGCGCGCGAAACCTTCCTGTCAACGATACGCATGGCAAGGCCCTCTGCAATGGCAGATTTACCGACACCTGGTTCACCGATCAGAATGGGGTTGTTCTTCTTGCGACGGGATAGGATCTGGGCAATTCTTTCCAGTTCTTTTTCCCTTCCTACCACCGGGTCAAGACGACCTTCCTCAGCTGCGAAAGTAAGATCGCGGCCGAAGTTGTCGAGGACGGGAGTGCTGGATTTTTCGCCCCCTTTTTTCATGGAGCTTCCAAAACCCCCTTCTGAAGGATCATCTTCTTCACTGGGCGACAGTTCATCGCGAACATCTTTCGGAGGCGGTTCATCTTTAAACTCACTCCTCATGACATCCAGTTCTTCTTTAATTATTTGATAATCAACCCCTTGCTGATTGAGCAGACGCGTGCCAAGGTTATCCTGATCCTTGAGGATGGACAACAGCAAATGCTCAGCTCCGATCAGATCGCTGTTGAACAATTTGGCTTCCAGATAGGTGATTTTCAATACCCGCTCGGCTTGTTTCACGAGGGGAATGTTTTCAATGTTACGGTTACGCGGTGACTGCCCCCGGATTGCCTGTTCAATGGAGCGCTTTAATTGATCAAGATCGATTCCAAGTTGTGACAGTACCTGTATGGCGAGGTTTTCTCCTTCACGTATCAGACCCAGCATAAAGTGCTCAATACCAATATAATCGTTGCCATTTCGAAGGGCCTCTTCACGACTATAGGTAATGACATCTTTGACTACCGGAGAAAATTTAGCTTCCATATTCAATTTAAGTTCAAAATTTATTCAAATACAATATTAAACAAAAAGCAAAAACCAACTACATCCAATTAACAATAATTAACTGCAATTGTTGGAATCCGGCGGATTCTCCGGATGCAAAAAAATGACGCAGTTAAGGAAAAAAAGCGTATTTTCGTGTGTTCGAAATTTCCCATATTCCCCATATAAAATTTATTGATTTTCAGCATGTCAGAAGAAACGGTATTAAAGGTTGATATTGAGGAACAGATGAAGACGGCATATATCGACTATGCCATGTCTGTAATTGTTTCAAGGGCCCTTCCTGATGTACGGGACGGATTGAAACCGGTGCATCGAAGGGTGTTGTTTGGTATGTATGAACTCGGGACACTCAGTAACAGACCGTACAAAAAGTCTGCCAGAATAGTAGGGGAGGTGCTTGGTAAATATCATCCCCACGGTGACAGTTCTGTGTATGATGCCATGGTCAGGATGGCACAGGACTGGTCTCTTCGTTACCCACTTGTGGACGGTCAGGGTAATTATGGCAGTATAGATGGTGACAGTCCGGCAGCCATGCGTTACACCGAAGCAAGAATGCAGCGGATCGCCGAAGAGATGCTGGCCGACATTGACAAGGAAACCGTGGATTTTCAGCTCAATTTCGATGATACGCTGAAAGAACCCACCGTATTGCCCGCCAAAATCCCCAGCCTGCTGGTCAATGGTTCTTCGGGGATTGCCGTAGGGATGGCCACCAATATCCCGCCACACAATCTCAGTGAAGTGATCGATGGCACAGTGGCGTATATTGACAACAACGACATCACCATTGATGAGCTGATGCAACACATCAAGGGCCCGGATTTCCCCACCGGAGGGCTTATTTACGGGCATGAAGGTGTAAAGGATGCCTACCATACCGGTCGTGGCCGGATTGTTGTCAGGGGAGAGGCCACCGTGGAAAATATCAGTGACAGCAAGGAAGCCATTGTGGTCACCTCTATTCCTTACCAGGTCAACAAAGCCGAAATGATCCGGCGGACTGCCGACCTTGTGAATGAGAAAAAAATTGAAGGAATTACCGATATCCGCGATGAATCAGACAGGAGCGGCTTACGAATTGTTTATGAATTGCGAAGAGATGCAGTTCCAAATGTAGTTCTTAACCTGCTTTACCAACATACGG
>PWIY01000015.1 GCA_003560215.1 Bacteroidales bacterium
GTTCGAGTTTATGGTAAAACACGACAAACTGCCGTGCAATGTAAAATTCATGATTGAAGGGGAGGAGGAGATCGGCTCACCCAGCCTGGGTAAATTTCTAATCGACAACAAGGAAAAACTGGCCGGAGATGTCATCCTTGTCTCTGACACAGCCATGCTCGGTCCCGACAGTCCTTCCATTACAACAGGGCTGCGCGGACTCTCATATTGCGAAGTCCATGTGACCGGTCCTAAACGAGACCTCCACTCCGGCCTTTATGGTGGTGCCGTGGCCAACCCCATCAACATCCTCTGCGACATGATCAGCAGCCTGGTGGATGAAAACGGCCGCATTACCATCAAAGGTTTTTATGATGACGTGGAAGAGCTCTCCAAAGAGGAGCGTGAAGACATGGCACGTGCACCTTTTGACGAAGAAGGCTACAAAAAGTCGATTGGTGTGGATGCCCTCCATGGTGAGAAAGGCTACTCGGCACTGGAGCGTACCGGCATCAGGCCATCACTCGACGTGAACGGTATCTGGGGCGGACATACAGCCAAGGGTGCCAAAACCGTATTGCCTTCTGAAGCCCACGCCAAAATATCCATGCGGCTTGTACCACATCAGAACTCAGAAAAGATCACCCAACTGTTCAAGGATCACTTCAAGTCCATCGCCCCCGACTGTGTAAAAGTGGATGTGGAGTTCCTGCATGGCGGAGAAGGTTATGTAAGCCCCACCGATACACCCGCCTACCAGGCGGCAAGCAAGGCCTACGAAAAAACTTACGGCATCAAGCCCATTCCATACAGGAGTGGTGGCAGTATTCCGATCATCTCCATGTTTGAAAGGATACTGGGCAAAAAATCCATTCTGATGGGCTTCGGCCTTGAAACCGATGCCATCCATTCACCCAACGAAAATTATCCGCTTTCGCAATTTTTCAAGGGGATGGAAACCATTCCGCATTTCTACCAGCATTTTGCCGAACACAAGTAAGCATGAGTAGGCAATAATCAGTCACAACAACCTTACGGGCCAGGCAGGATCATTCATAGACCGCCTGGCCCTGTTTTTTTCAAACTGGCCCTGTTTTTTCAAAAAACCGGCTAAATCCAAGGTCATTCATAAAAAATGTTCTACTTTCGTACCCTGTACGTTAAACAAACGTATAATCCAGGCAAACCGACAACGATCAAATAGCACAACTGAAATCAAAGGTTAAACAGATTTCCAAACTTCAGAATATGCAGGATCCCATGGAGGTAAGGAGGATTTTTGACTTACAGGAACGCTATACCACACTCTGCCCCGATAAAACAGACGCCCTGGCAGGAAAGGATGAGGACGGCCAATGGAAAAAATATTCGACACAGGAATGGCTTGACAACAGCCGACACGTCAGCTACGGGCTGATGAAGCTGGGTGTAAAGAAAGGAGACAACATTGCCTCCATAACCTTTAACAGGCCCGAATGGAATTTTCTGGACATGGGGGTCCAGCAGATCGGTGCAATCCATATCCCCATTTACCCCACCATCAGCGACAAAGACTATGCCTACATCCTGAAGCATGCAGAAGTGAAGTATGTGTTTGTGGCCGGTGAAGAGATGTACCGTCGCATCAAACATATTGTGCCCGGCATCCCTTCTATTCAGGCCATTTACACCTTCCGTGACCTGGTGGGCATTCAGCACCTGAACGAACTGATGGAGCTTGGAAAAGAAAACCCATGCCCGGAAGACCTGCAAAAGATCAAAGACAGCATCACACCGGAAGACCTGGCAACCATTATCTATACCTCAGGCACCACCGGTACCCCAAAGGGGGTCATGCTCACCCACAGCAACATCATCAGTAACTTCAAAGCGGTTTCCTACATCCCGCCCTACGGCCCGGAGCATCGTGCCATGAGTTTTTTGCCCATTTGCCATATTTACGAAAGGATGATGAATTACACCTTTCTGTATAAGGGGCTTTCCATGTATTACGTGGCCAATATGGGGGTGATCGCTGAAAGCCTCCGGGAGGTTCACCCGCATGTGTTTACCACGGTTCCGAGGCTGCTCGAAAAGGTCTATGATAAAATATTGATCAGGGGGCGCAACCTGAAAGGCATCAAGAAACAAATCTTTTTCTGGGCCAACAATGTGGGGCTTCGTTATGAACTGGGCAAGGAAAAGCGCAACCCCCTCTACGCCCTCAAACTGAAGGTTGCCAGGAAACTGGTTTTCAGCAAATGGAAAGCAGCACTGGGCAACAACCTAGATATTGTGGTTTCAGGAGGGGCTGCACTTCAGCCCAGGCTCAACCGGATATTCTGGGCTGTCGGAATCAGGGTACTCGAAGGGTATGGTCTTACGGAGACCTCACCGGTTATCGCAGTAAGCGATTTCAGCCCCGGCGGGATCAGGTTCGGAACCGTCGGGCCTGTGCTTCGCGGGGTCAGGGTAAAGATCGCTGACGACGGGGAAATCCTTGTCAAAGGTCCGAATGTAATGAAAGGGTATTACAGGGATGCTGCGCTGACCAGGGAAGTGATCGACGACGAAGGCTGGTTCCATACAGGAGATGTGGGAATGATCGAACCGGAAGGACAGTTGCGGATCACCGATCGCAAGAAAGTGATTTTTAAAACTTCCTTCGGCAAGTACATCCACCCCCAGCTTCTGGAAAATGCACTGAAGGAGTCTCCCTTCATAGACCAGTCAATGGTAATTGGTGAGAATCAGCAATTCCCGGCGGCACTCATCGTGCCTGACTTCAATCATCTTCGTGAATGGTGCAGGGTAAAAGGGATCCCTTACACCACCAATGCAGAAATGATCGCCATGCCCCGCATCAGGGCCCGTTACCTTAAAGAGATCAACCATTACAACCAGCGATTTGGCAGTTACGAACGAATCACCCGGGTTGAACTGCTTGACCATGAATGGGGCGTGGAAACCGGGCAGCTGAGTGCCACCCTGAAAGTTCGCAGAAGCCATCTTGCAAAAGTATACGCTGCCGAAATCGACAGGCTTTTTCAGGGGAACGGAGCCTAGATCAGCGGGCCTCTTTCATGGACAGCCCGATGCGCTTGCGCTCCGGATCCACTGAAAGAACCTTTACCTGCACTTTCTGATTCAGGCTGACCACATCCGCGGGGTCACTGACAAAACGGTCGGCCAGATGGCTGATATGAACCAGTCCGTCCTGCTGCACCCCCACATCCACAAAAGCCCCGAAAGCAGTCACATTGGTTACGATGCCAGGCAATACCATACCCTCACGGAGATCTTCCATCTTAAACACCCCTTTGTCAAATTCAAACATATCATAAGACTCACGGGGGTCACGTCCGGGCCGGGCCAGTTCCTGCATAATGTCTTTCAATGTGGGCAGTCCGGTCTGCCCGTCGGCATAATCCTCCAGCTTTATTTGCTGCCGCAGTTTTTCATCCCTGATCAGATCTTCCACTGCCACCTTCAGATCCCCGGCCATTCGTTCAACAACCGGATAACTTTCCGGATGCACCGCACTGCGGTCGAGCGGATGCTCAGACTGCGCCACACGAATAAACCCGGCTGCCTGTTCAAATGCCCGTGCACCCAGGCGGGGAACTTTCAGCAACTCCTTCCTCGACCGGAAAGGGCCATTCCCGTTCCTGTAGCTGACAATGGCAGCTGCCAGTGAAGGCCCGATCCCTGACACATAAGCCAGCAGTTCCTTGCTGGCAGTATTGACCTCCACGCCAACGGCATTGACGCAACTGGCAACCACATCGTCCAGGGCCTGCCTGAGCATCTTCTGATCCACATCATGCTGGTACTGGCCAACCCCAATGGATTTGGGATCGATTTTCACCAGCTCCGATAACGGATCTGCCAGACGCCGGCCAATGCTGACCGCCCCCCTGACCGTTACATCATAATCAGGAAACTCCTCCCTGGCAATATCAGAAGCCGAATATACCGAGGCCCCGCTCTCATTCACCATAA
>PWIY01000269.1 GCA_003560215.1 Bacteroidales bacterium
TATCACCGGCGCATTGCATTTTCTGATCCGGAAAGCGACCCCGCCGGCGTTTCTATGAAACCTGTATCTGTGGTGCTCACTGCCCGGAATGAATATGGCAATCTC
Source organism: Bacteroidales bacterium (assembly GCA_003560215.1). Lineage (GTDB taxonomy): Bacteria > Bacteroidota > Bacteroidia > Bacteroidales > UBA7960 > PUPG01. Next base: position 106 of record PWIY01000269.1, read on the forward strand.
AGGCGTCATTTGCCCATGATGCTCCAGCAGGATCACCCTGAATTTGAGGTGGTGGTGGTCAATGATGCTTCCAGTGATGACACAGATCAATTGTTGCGTGAGATGCAGCGGGATCATTCCTGCCTGAAAGTGGTCAACCTGAACAGCAGTGTCAGTTTTCTCCAGGGGAAAAAGCTTCCCCTTTCGGTGGGCATACGCTCGGCAAAACATGAGCTGTTGCTTCTCACAGAGGCTTCCTGTTACCCTGCAGATAAGACTTGGATCAGGCGGATGACCTCCCGGCTTGAGCAAGGCAGGGAGATTGCACTTGGTTACGGGGCTTTTGAGCAAAAGCCTGGCCTGCTGAACCGGCTGATCCGGCTCGACAACCTGACCACAGCACTTGATTATCTGGGGATGGCTGCGGCAGGACGCCCCTTCATGGGATCGGGCCGGAACCTTGCATACACCCGTTCGCTCTTTTACCGGCAAAAAGGCTTCACCTCCCATTATAAAGTTCCGGCGGGCGATGATGATCTTTTTGTCAATCGTGCTGCCCGGAAAGACAATACGGTTGTTGAAGCGGATCCCGCCGCCCGTACAATCTCGGCGGCAGACACTACCATTGCCGGCTGGCTTTGCCGCAAAAAACAGCAACTAAGCAGCCGCAGGTACTACAGAAAGGCTGACAGGCGTATGCTCAGGCTGCATAACCTTGCGCATCTGTTGTTTTATCCTTTGTTTGCAGGCAGTTTGGCAGTATCCGGGATCTCCGCAGCAGGGTTCCTTACACTGGGAGTCTTCCTCCTTCGTACAATCAGCCTTATGGTGATCATCAGGGCGGGGGCAAAAACACTCGGGGAAGGTAAAATTTGTTTATTTTCGCTTCCGGGTGAACTGATGCTGATGGGGTGCTCATTGCTTATGTCTCTGTCTGCGGTTTGGATGAAAAAGAATACATGGAAGTAGAGAAGCAACATACTGAAAAAGCCAGACGCGATTTGAAGCTTGTGCGTAATGCGGTCCGGGATGGCTGTCAGCAGTCGTTTGCTCAACTGATGCATATTTACCGGGATACGATTTATTACATGTTGCTGAAAATGACCGGAAACACCCAGGATGCAGAAGACCTGACCATTGAGACTTTCGGGAAGGCTTTTGTGAACATCCATCAGTACAATGAGCAGTACGCTTTCAGCACCTGGCTGTTTAAAATTGCATCCAACCACTGTGTGGATTTTATCAGGAAAAAGAAGAAAAACGTTTTGAACCGGGAAGCCAATGAAGACCTCGATGACCCTGATGACAAATTCAATTTTGTGGTGGAGATGATCAACCCCGAAGAGCGGTTTATCAAAAGCCAGAAAGTGGAACTGATCAGGCAGGTGGTTGAAACTTTAAAGCCCAGATACCGCACCCTCATTGTAAAGCGTTATTTTGATGAGCGATCCTATGAAGAGATTGCTGAAGAACTTGACTTGCCCCTGGGAACTGTGAAAGCCCAGCTTTTCAGAGCCAGGGAGTTTCTTTACCGTTCCCTGAAAAACATGAAAGAAAAGTTGTATTAACCCTAAAACCCATACCCATGCGCGCTTCATTATTTCGTTTTTTCGTGGCGGGTCTTTTTCTCATTGCAGGAAAAACCGCTTTTGCACAGGTCGAGTATCATGTGCATGACACCATAGAGGAAGTCAAGGTGGAATACCGCTGGCAGCGGGAACGCTTCTTCGGCAGTGACCCGAATGCTGTTCTGAATATGCGTCTTACCAACCTGACTGATGACTATGTTGTTTTTTCATTTGTACCCGCCTACTACCGCGACGTGGTTATCATGTATGAAACCGCTGAATATACTGCCTGCCTGGCTCCGGGCCAGACCCTCAGGGGCGGACGTGCCGGACTGCGCTTTGTGGCAGACGGGATTACCATGTCGATGGTGGAGCAGGAGTGGTTTTCGTGGGACATCCCCTATGTAAGTGTTGAAATTGTTGATGACTGTGATGATTGGGAAGATGATTAATCGACTGATACTTCCTTTTTGGTTATTCTGACAAATTTTTTTAATCCGGAAAAGATCAATTATATATGTCCTTATCTGACTTTCAACAAGCAATACTGCGGGGAATTCCTGATGAACTGCCCGCTCCCAAACCCCATGATCCTTTGGTAAATCATGCTCCCCGCCGCAAAGATATCCTTACTCCTGCTGAGAAGCGTCTGGCGGTAAAGAATGCCCTTCGCTACTTCCCGGAGAAATTCCATTCAGAACTGGCCGGGGAGTTTGCTGAGGAGCTTGAAACTTATGGGAGGATTTACATGTACCGCTTCCGGCCTGATTATCCCATCCATGCCAGACGCTTAGAAGATTTTCCACACCGGTCAAAGCAGGCTGCCGCCATCATGCTGATGCTGAGCAACAACCTGGATTATGCTGTCGCCCAGCACCCGCATGAACTGATCACTTACGGAGGCAATGGTGCGGTATTTCAGAACTGGGCCCAGTACCTTCTTACCATGCAATACCTGGCTGAAATGACGGATGAACAGACCCTGGTATTGTACAGCGGCCATCCGATGGGACTTTTTCCCTCCCATCCTGAAGCTCCGCGTGCTGTGGTAACCAACGGAATGATGATCCCAAATTATTCCTCCCCTGATGACTGGGAGCGTTTCAATGCCCTTGGCGTTACGCAATACGGGCAAATGACGGCCGGATCCTTCATGTACATAGGTCCTCAGGGTATTGTACATGGCACAACCATCACGGTTTTGAATGCCGGCAGAATGGTGTCTGCCAGGGGTGAAGGACTTGCGGGGAAAGTCTTTGTGACCAGCGGCCTGGGAGGCATGTCGGGAGCTCAGCCAAAAGCCGCAGTGATAGCCGGTGCCATTGGCGTGGTGGCTGAGATCAATCCGAAGGCCACGGAAGTTCGCCATTCGCAGGGTTGGGTCGACGAGGTGTATGAAGACCTTGATCAACTGATCACAAGGATTCGGGAAGCCAGAAAAAACAAGGAAGCCGTATCACTGGCCTACCAGGGAAATGTGGTTGATCTCTGGGAAAAACTGGCGGCTTCAGACATTGAAGTTGAGCTGGGCTCAGATCAGACATCCCTGCATAACCCCTATGCCGGGGGGTATTATCCGGCAGGGTTGAGCTTTGAGGAGGCCAATGAAATGATGGCAAAAAACCCTGAACTTTTCAAAGAAAAGGTAAAGGGCTCTCTGATCCGTCAGGTGAATGCCATCAACAAAATGGTTGCAGGGGGGATGTATTTCTGGGATTACGGCAATGCCTTTTTGCTCGAAGCAGGTCGTGCCGGGGCAGATGTTTTTAAAGATGATCAGACGTTTCGTTACCCTTCATATGTGCAGGATATCATGGGGCCAATGTGCTTTGACTACGGATTCGGCCCCTTCAGGTGGGTCTGTGCTTCTTCCGATCCGGAAGATCTGTGCACCACCGACCGCATCGCGGCTGATGAGATCCGCCATATGATTCAGGAGGCGCCCGCGGAGATCAGGCAGCAGCTTGCGGACAACCTCCGGTGGATTGAGCAGGCAGAGGAGAACAAACTGGTTGTGGGCTCTCAGGCCCGGATCCTTTATGCCGATGCTGAAGGCCGGATACGCATCGCAAGGGCTTTCAATAAAGCCATCCGGGATGGGAAACTAAGCGGGCCGGTCATTCTCGGCCGCGACCATCATGATGTTAGCGGAACCGACAGCCCTTACCGTGAAACCTCCAATATCTATGACGGTTCACAGTTCACCGCCGATATGGCTGTGCATAATGTGATCGGAGACAGCTTCCGGGGAGCTACCTGGGTGTCTGTGCACAATGGCGGAGGCGTTGGCTGGGGTGAAGTGATCA
>PWIY01000035.1 GCA_003560215.1 Bacteroidales bacterium
AGTCTTGCACCTTTTGACAATACACCAATGACAATGCTTTTTGAAAGCGCAAAATATCAAGATGTCAAAGAACAAAATTATAAACAGTTGACTATGTTTTAACTAAGACGCAACGCTACTGAGCATGATTCACTTTTTCCGGTGTTTGATGACGATGGAGAACAGGTCGGAGAAACAAGAAAAATGCAGGTCAAGCAGTTGCTCGGACTCGGGTTGACCTACAGTTTCTGAGTGCCCCCGGCAAACCACAGCACTTCCGCCTATTTAACAAAAAGCATTTCCCTGTATTTTGGCAACGGCCACAGCCTGTCATCCACAAGAATTTCGAGCTTGTCAATGTGGTAACGGATGGCCTCCAGCATGGGTTTTACCTGCTTTGCATAAGCTTCGGCTTTCTCTGCCGGTGATTCAATGCCATTGGCAACTTTCCGTGCCGCAATCATATCGGCAACACTGGTTTTTATTTCCGAAATGTGCTCGGATATTTTTGTGATGGTATGAAGCTGTTTACCGGCATGCTCATTATACAAAGACTCTGGCAATACTTCCCTGAGTCCTCTTATATTTTCAATCAATCGGTTTTGATATTCCACAGCCACAGGGATGATGTGGTTGCCGGCCAGATCACCCAGCACCCTGGACTCAATCTGCAAAGCCTTGGTATAGGTTTCCAGGCGAATTTCGTACCTGGCAACCATTTCCTTTTCAGAAAAAATTTCGTTTCGCCTGAAGAGATCAATGGTTTTGCCGGACAGGTAACTCTTTAATGCATCGGGTGTATTTCCGGTATTTTCAAGTCCCCTTTCAGCGGCTTCCCTGGCCCATTCTTCACTGTAGTTATTTCCCTCAAAAAGGATGAATTTCGACTCGCTGATATAAGTTCTCAGGGTGCGGAATATGGCCTCGTCCTTTTCCACATTCTTCTCCATCAACTGATCCACCTGTTGCTTAAACTTCCTGAGCTGATCGGCCATAATTGTGTTCAGTACGATCATGGCCGGACCGCAATTGGATGAAGCGCCCACGGCCCGGAATTCAAATTTGTTACCGGTAAAGGCAAGGGGAGATGTTCTGTTCCGGTCGGTATTGTCCAGAATGATCTGCGGTATTTTACCGATATTCAGTTTCAGTTCGGTTTTTTCATCCGGGGTCATTTTTCGTTCCGAAACTTTGGATTCAATGTCATTGAGTACGCCGGTTAACTGCCTTCCGATGAAAACCGACATTATGGCCGGAGGTGCCTCCGCCGCTCCCAGTCTGTGGTCATTGCCCGCAGAAGCAATCGCAGCCCGGAGGAGGGAAGGATGCTCGCTGACAGCTTTAATGAAGTTGATAAAAAAGGACAGAAACAACAGGTTGGTCTTGGGCGTATGTCCGGGGCTCATCAGGTTTTTTCCGGTATTGGTTGCCAGCGACCAGTTATTGTGTTTACCTGACCCATTGATCCCCGCAAAGGGTTTTTCATGGTACAATACCCTGAAATGGTGTTTTCTTGCAATTTTATCCATCACCACCATTACCAGCTGGTTATGATCCACTGCAATATTCGCCTCTTCATACACCGGAGCCAGTTCAAACTGGTTCGGAGCTACTTCGTTGTGCCTGGTTTTGACAGGAATACCAAGTCTCCAGGAGGCTGCCTCAAATTCCTTCATGAAAGCCGAAACCCGCCCGGGAATTGAACCAAAATAATGGTCTTCCATCTGTTGCCCCCTTGCAGGGGTATGTCCGCATAATGTCCGGCCGCAAAGGGTCAGATCATGGCGGGCAAAATAAAAACTCTCGTCAATCAAAAAATATTCCTGTTCCCATCCCAGGGTGGGATAGACCCTTGTGATGCCCCGGTCAAATAATTGGGCCACTTCCACAGATATTTCATTGATCAGCTGATTGGTTTTCAGTAAAGGCGTCTTATAATCCAGCGCTTCACCGGTATACGCAATGAAAATGGTTGGGATGCAAAGGGTCCCTTCAAGGATAAACGCAGGGGAGGAGGGATCCCAGGCAGAATATCCGCGTGCTTCAAAGGTATTGCGGATACCTCCGCTGGGAAGGCTGCTTGCATCAGGTTCCTGCTGAACAAGCTGGGAACCGTTGAATTGTTCCATGGAAGAACCTTTATCCTCCGGGGTAAAAAACGCATCATGCTTTTCCGCGGTGGCCCCGTTCAATGGCTGAAACCAGTGCGAGTAATGGGTAGCTCCGCGTGATACGGCCCAAGCTTTCATTCCGGCAGCCACCTGATCGGCGAGTTTCCGGTCTATTTGCAGGGAAGTGTCTTTGTTGTCGGTTAGTTCTCTGAAAACATCATCTGGCAGATAATCGCGCATTACCTGTTCTGAAAATACGTCAATTCCAAAATACTCAGAAACTTTGGCCGGTGTTCCGGAAAAAGACAATTCTTTACGACTCCGGGCGGATTGCAGGGCGCTTGTCCTTTGGTTCATGGTGTTTGGGTTTTGGGGGTCAAACAAAAAAAAGAATGTTTTTTTACAAAGATATAAAAAAACAGGGGGGTGCAAGCCATAAAATTACATTTTTTTGCTTACACCCCCTTTTTTTACAAAGGTTGCAAATAAAATTACCTTTTTGCCAAAAATCACTGTATTGATTCTACCCGGTAAACCGGGTATTGTCCAACCCCGTCCAGCAAATACGCAAAGTCCTGATGACGTCCCAATGCGATGTCTGAATGCGGTTCAAGGGTCAGCGACAGAAAATTTCCATGCAATTGGGCGGAGGGGACAAAAACATAATTGTTTATTTCCAAATCAAGCCGGGTTTTGGCTGGAGCTTCTCCTTTACGAGGTCCGGTCTCAGGCAGCTGATAGGCATAAATTTTGACTTCTCCGGGCACCTGCTCCTTTGTACGGATATCGTGAAGTGAAAGCCACTGCAACAGCTGCTGATCATCTGCGGGAATCAGGTAACCCAATGGTCGCTCTACAACAATTACTGGCTCCACCAGGGGGTGGTAATTTTCCACCCGGACAATGGTATCGGCACCGGTTGCCGATGATTTCAACGGCATATACAATGGTTCCCCGCTCCTTACATAATCGGTTTGAACAGCCACGGTGTTTCCAGCCTTCCCTTGCGTTAACTGCTTCCTTGATTCATTAACCATGGAAACGACCTTTCCGCGGTTGGCCTGCATAAAATCCATCATGGCTGCCATGGCTGTCAGCTGTCCGATGCTGCGGTGCTCAAGCTGATCCACATACCTGTCGCGTCCGTTAATCCCTTCGAAAATAAACGACATGGTGTTGAGTATTCCGAAGCTCTGCCGCCCGTCATTGATATCAATGGTCGAATGCCTGGTGATCCCTTCAGAGGGAGGGGGGCCCACAAGGTAATTATGAAAAGAAAAGCCTCCGGCTTCAAGTTGCTGTTCAATCCAGGGCAGGGTTTCCGTAAGGCTGAACTGCTGCACCTGTTGATCAATATTTATATTGGTTGTGACTCCAACCTGTACGTCGAACTGCTTATATCCGCCAAATTCAGCCCAGGCATCACGGTAAGGAAAGTATTCGTGGACGTCAATGGTAACATGCGGCATCCATTGGCGGAAAAGTGCATGCAATGCCCTGGTTTCCGGTGCCTGCTGTACCACATGATCACGGTTCAGATCCAGGCCCATGGCATTGGCCCGGTTGTTTTCCGCACCTCCGTCAGGGTTAACCTGCGGAATAATCCATAGCTCCATATCTTTAAACCAGTGGTCATATTTTCCGTTTGCAATGTCTCTGATCAGGAGTAAACTCCCTTCTTTACTGGATTGTTCGTTGCCGTGCTGCTGTGCAAACATTAGAATACGAACTTTTTCCTCTTCAGGGTCACCCGCATGGTCATTGCCTGCCTTCATGACCACAAGGTCACGCCCTTCAGCAGACTGTCCGAACACCTCCATTTCAATAAGGTCACTTCTGCCAGCCGCTTCGC
>PWIY01000316.1 GCA_003560215.1 Bacteroidales bacterium
CTCCCATAAGAAAGCCCCTGTAACCGGCCTGCCGGAGCATGATAAGGGTTTCAGGGCTGTCAATCCCGCTTTCTGCAATTTTTACCGCGTTTCCGGGTAACTGACCAGCCATATTGATGGCATGGGCTGTATTCACCTCGAAATTTTTAAGGTTGCGACTATTCACTCCCACCAGACCCACATCGACGGGAAGTTTGTCCAGGTCGGCAGAATCATGAACCTCAATCAACACATCCATGCCCAGAGAGCTGGCAAGACCGTGTAAAAGCTTCAGTGAATCCTTTGACAATACACCGGCAATCAACAGAATGGCATCTGCCCCGATGCTGCGGGATTCGTAGACCTGATATTCATCAACAATAAATTCCTTGCGCAAAATGGGGCAATAGTTGTTTTGTCTGGCCCGGATAAGGTCATTATTGCTTCCACCGAAATAGGTCCTGTCGGTAATTACCGATAAAGCTGAAGCTCCTGCCTGCATATAGCGTAAAGTGATCATGGCCGGATCAGCAAACTCATTGATCATGCCCCGCGAGGGACTTCGGCGTTTAAATTCAGCAATGATTCCGTGAAGGTCATCCCTGAGAACATATTCAGCCAGGGATACAGGCCTGGTTTGGAAAAATATACTTTGCTGCAGTAACTTAACCGGGTAGAGTGATTTGTTCTCCTCCACCTCACGCCGCTTGGCCGCGATGATTTCATCCAGTTTGTTCATGATTGAATATCCATTAGTTGTTTAAACCCTTTCAGTGCCCTGCCCGAAACCAACGACTCCCGGGCCATCTGCACAGCTTCGTCGAGGTCAGCAGCGCGGTCAGCACATTGTATGGCCAGGGCGGCATTGGCCACTACGGCATCCTGCTGTGCACGGGTGCTTTGATTTTCCAAAACAGCCCTGAAAATACCGGCGGAACCCTCCACGCTGTCACCCCCTGCTAAATCATCGGGCCTGAGCATATTTAGTCCAAAGTCGCTGACTTGTATAAGGTCTTCGCCATCCGGACTGAAAATTTTGACAGGCGAGGTAAGTGACACCTCATCATAACCATCAAGTGAATACACCACCCTGAATTGTTTCTTTTCCCTTTGCAGAAGGTAACTGAAGATTCTTCCGGCCTCTATACTGAAAACACCATTTAACTGATAGCGGGGAGATGCCGGATTTACCAGTGGTCCGAGGATGTTGAAAAAAGTCTTGACACCAAGTTGTTTTCTCACACCACCCACGGCTTTCAGCGCAGGGTGGAAAAGAGGCGCATGCATAAAACAAATACCTGCCCGGTCTGTTTCACGTTTTAACTTATCGCGGTCGTTGGTGAATTGATACCCGAAGTATTCCATCACGTTGGAAGACCCGGAACCAGATGAGACCCCGTAATTGCCATGCTTGGCCACGGGAATCCCCGCTCCGGCCACTACGAAAGCGGTCAGTGTGGAAATATTGAATGTGTTTTTCCGGTCACCACCCGTCCCGCAAACATCGATGGTTTCACCATCCAGCAGTTCAACCCGGTGTGCCAGTTCCAGGATGGCATCCCGAAAACCGAGCAATTCTTCCAGGTTAATACTCCGCATAATGTAAGCAGACAAAACTGCTGCTATTTGCGCATCATTAAGCGCCCCGCCTGCAATACCACGCATCAGTTCCGCCGCCTCATGGCGATCCAGGTATTGCGACTCCAGTAATTTTTCAAGTAAAACTTTCATATACAATGTATTTGTCATCTGTAATCCGCTAAACGCTGAATTCTGAATTTTGAGCTGACCGGGGCGAAGCAAAGGCCTCCAGCCAATTCCTGACCATCTGCCTGCCATCCGGCGTCAGAATGGATTCAGGATGAAACTGCACCCCGCAAACATCATACTTCCTGTGACTAAGTGCCATGATCTGTTCTTCATGATTTGTCGCATCAATTCGCAAATCAAGCGGAAAGCTCTCCTGATCAGCCATCCAGGAATGATAGCGCCCCACTTGTATTTTCTCAGGCATGTCCGCAAACAAATAATGTGATGGTTGCACGACGCAGGCTTCCGTGGCTACCCCATGAAAGACCTTTTTCATGTTGATCAGTTTGCCCCCAAAGACAATGGTGATGGCCTGCAGGCCAAGACAGACTCCGAAAATACGCTTGGTGGCATAATACCTTTCAACAAGGGGAAGAAGCAATCCGGCCTCTTCCGGTATACCCGGTCCCGGAGACAATATAATGCCGTCAAATTGCTCCACATCATCCATATCAATCACATCATTGCGAACAACCGTTACATTGTGTTCTTCGGTTTCCCTCACGTAATGCACCAGGTTATAGGTGAATGAATCGTAATTATCTAAAACAAGAATGTTTGCCATGATCTGATTGTTTATTGACTGAATGTACCTGCCAGTTGGATGGCATTTTTCAATGCGGCCGTCTTGCCATTTACTTCTTCAAGTTCCCCTTCAGGATCAGAATCAATAACCACCCCGGCCCCGGCCTGGTAATGCAATGTACCTTTACGGCTCAAAAAAGACCGTATCATAATGGCATGATTCAGCGAGCCATTGAGGCCCAAAAAACCGATGGCTCCTCCATAAAACCCCCTTGCATGCGACTCATACCTGTCAATGAGCCGCATGGCCTGATGCTTGGGTTCACCAGAAAGGGTGCCTGCCGGAAATGTGTCAGCGAACAACTGGTATTTGCCGGTTGAAGGATCCAGGGCTCCCGACACAGTTGAAACCAGGTGGGTTACGTGTGAGTAAGACTGCACCTCCCTGAACGTGTCGACTTTTACATTGGTGGTATGTTTGCTCAGATCGTTTCTTGCCAGGTCAACCAACATACAATGTTCGGCATTCTCCTTTTGATCTTTGAGCAATCCTTCCACAAGAGCCGCATCGGTCGGGGGATCTCCGGTGCGGGCGACCGTACCGGCAATGGGATTAATGGTTGCCCTGTTCTGGCTTATGCGAAGCTGGGCCTCCGGTGACGAACCGAAAAGTTTGTATGAGAGGTAGTCAAAGTAAAACAGATATGGCGATGGATTCACCGATCGCAGGGCCCTGTAAACATTAAACTCATCCCCTGCGAAGTCTTGCTCAAAACGTCTGGAAAGAACAATCTGAAAAACATCGCCCCGGGCACAATGCGCTATGCCTTTTCCGACCATCTCCTTATAATCTTTTTCCGATGTCCGGTTACGCTCCTGCCCCCTGACAGCAAAGGGGAAAGAAGTGGCATTGCGGTTGGCCAGCAGAGAAAGCACTTCATCCAGTTTTGATTGGGTATCGTTCCCGAGCAACTCACAAATGGTCAGGGTGTTGTTAAAGTGGTTAAAGGCAATGACAACCTGATATAGATCATAGCGCATCAAGGGGATCGGATCGGTCTCCTCACCCGGCTGCATGATGTTGACATTGTCAAAAAAGTTAACGGCATCATAAGCGGTGTAGCCAAATACTCCGGGCATATAGCGTGGGTCTGCCTCATTCTCTATCTGTATTCCTGACAGAAAGTCTTCCATAAGGCCGGAAGCAGTAAAACTCCCGGAATTTATACGAGTCTGCTTTGGCCCTTCTGCAGAATAAGAGGACCATTCATTACCCTCCAATGTAACACCCGCCAGGGGTTGCAGGCATATATAGGAGAATGAGTCCTGCCTGGAGCTGTAATCGGCACACTCCAGCAGCAGCGACTGGGGAAAACGATCCCTTAGCCTCAGATAAATTCCCACAGGGGTATAAGTATCTGCCTGGAGATGTTTCAGGCTCGCCCGAAAGATTAAAGGATTTTCTGATGAATTCATTGGTTCTGTGTTTATGATAAATAAAAAAAGGGCCCGCTTGTGGTTAAGCGGACCCTTCAGATTTCCTGATATATTCCAGTTACATCAACGATGCCCATAACGCTTAACACACCAACCTATGTTGTTGTGCCACCACCAGGAGC
>PWIY01000251.1 GCA_003560215.1 Bacteroidales bacterium
ATATAGATATAACATCGACTAAAAATATGGCTAAAAAGAAAAAGCATCCGCCGGTAAAGCATTCGACCTATGAGCGGTCGGATAAGCACGCTCACCGCAAAAACCGCCGCAACAAAAACAAAAATCGTCGCGAAAAGCGGGCGCCACTGCTTCAGGCATCACAGATCCCCTTTGGCCTGATCATCATTGCCTACTTCCTGGTGGTTACCTTTACCCCCAACTGGATGGCGCTGGACACCAATTCGTCCAAATTCATGACCCTGTCCATTCTGAACCTGCTTTCTTTCGGGTACCTGCTTACGCGCCATGATATTCGCAATGAGCCCGGCCTGATGATGCGGTTTTTTGACACCTGGGCCGGTAAGGCTTACGGAATATTCATGGTGGTGGTGGTGCTTTCCTTCATCCCGGCAATCAACACCCTGGAGTCCGTCCTTCAGTTTACCAAGTTGTTTTCGGTATTTGCCGCGGTTTTCAACATTTCACTGATCCTGTTGCGCGACATCAGTTACGTAAAACTGGTGTTGCTGATGGGTGTCACCCTGCTGATCTTCGACAGTGTTTCGGTGTTTTACTACATCGGTGAATTTATTGACGGGGAGATCGGGAGTGTGAGCGACATCAAGTCGGTCTATTCCAATAAAAACATCCTCACCTCGGCCATGTTCGTGAAAATACCCTTTGCGCTGTACCTTTGGATGTTCTCTTCAGGATGGGTCAAGCGCATCGGTTTATTCGGGATGTTCGTGGGCATGCTTGCCGTGATGTTCATGTACGCAAGGGCCTTTTACCTGGGGCTCATCGTGATCACCCTGGTATTCACCACATATTGTCTGTACAATTATTACCGCGATCGCTCAACGACTCATTTTCGGCTATTGGCTGGTTTTGTAGGCTCACTGGTACTGGCTCTGCTAATTTTTACTTTTGTGCGTACCAACATGTACCCTGAGCAGCGTCGCGACCGGGCTGCCATCGGAACCCAGCTGGGAACCATCCAGGATGATGCCCGCGAAAGTAACCGGATCGATGCCTGGGTCTGGTCGCTGGATATCATCCGGCGAAACCCTGTGCTTGGGGTGGGCGCCGGTAACTGGAAGATCAACATCCTGGAGTATGAAAACCAGCAAAAAACAGATTACATCTACCTGTTCAAGGCACACAATGATTTCATTGAGGTGACCTCAGAAACCGGAATAATCGGGGGGTTATTGTACATCTCCATTTTCGTGTTCATTTTCTGGAACCTGATCAAAGCCTATTTGTACAAAGACGGCAATACCCGACGATACCGCCATCTTTTCCTGGCCGGGTTCGGGCTCATGTTCTATGGGGTTGATGCCTTTTTCAATTTCCCCATCGACCGCCCGGAAATCCAGATGCTTTTTGCCTTTTACCTGGCCCTTGGTATTGTGACGACCCTGGCCCGCGACGATGAGGAAAGTGAAGAAAAGGCCCGCGTGCTGGCAGATGAACCCCAAAAGAAAGACCGGAAACGAACCGGTCTGAGCAAGGCTTTTTCCGCGTTGCTGATCCTGCTGATGATGGGCTCTGCCTATACCCTGTATCATAATTTCCAGTCCAGTAAACTGCAGCGGATCATTTACCAGGACATCATGCGGGGTTCACTGGACAGTGATCCGGACCGTTTCCTCGAGGAATTTCCTTTCATCCCCAATGTGTCGATCTGGGGCGAATCGATCAACTCGGCCATTGCCCGTTACCTCCTGCAGGAAGACCGAAACGAGGAGGTTCTTGAACTGTTACGCCCGGATGAAGACATCAACCCCTGGGACGCGCGGCGAGAATTTTTCATGGCCACTGCCTTCAACAACATGGGAAAGACCGATAGTGCATTGGTGTACAGCAAAAAAGCCTACGAACTGAAACCTTTTTATTTCCGGAACATCCACCTGATGAGCAACCTGCTTGAACAGAAAGACCGTGATGATGAGGTGGGCCCATACCTGAACCGTTTTCTGGCAGAAATAAAAGACGATCGCCAGGCCTATTTATTTACCACCAGTTTTTACGGGCGCAGGGGAGAGCTGGACAAGGCCTGGGCCTATATTGACACCGCCTACCAGGCAATGCCCAATGATTCTCTGATTGAGCGCCAGTACCGCATGTTAGAACATCAGAAATTCATTGCGCCCCACAGTGAGTTGCTCCAGGAGGCAGCCGATCATTATAACAATCAGCGTTATGAGGAGGCACTTCCTTTACTGATTGAGTATACAGAAAAAATCCCTTTTAACCAGTCACCCTATCGCATGCTGGCCTTTTCAAATTATCACCTTGGAAACCATGAAGCGACCATTGAAAACATTGATTATATTTTTGAACATGGTGAAGTGGAAGGAAGCCTGGTAAACCTGAGGGGAGTTAGTTATCGGGCCCTGGGGGATCATGAGGCGGCCTGTGAAGACTTCAGAACGGCAATGGAAATGGGGGTTGAGAGCGGGGAGCAGAACTACAGGAACTTCTGTGAGGGAGGTGGTTAGTCGGCGCTGCGCGCCTCCAGTTGTTGGTTCTCATGGGCAGAGTGATGGGGAAGATGCCCATGGTCTGGGAAACGGCCAATGCGGTTGTTGGTTATGGTTCTCACGGGATGTGTGTTGTGGGGGTAAACCGTGGCCGGGGCTGGCAGGTTGTTGGTTGGTCGGCGCGAAGCGCCGGCAGTTGTTGGTTATCGTGGATTGAGTGATAGGGAAGATGCCCATGGTCTGGGAAACGGGCAGGGTGGTTGTTGGTTGGTTAAGGCCGAAGGATTGTTAGTAATGCTTCGGCGATGCGGTTGCGGTCGTTTTCGGTGAGGCTGGAGCCGGATGGGAGGCAGAGGCCCTGTTCGAAGAGTTGCTCCGAAACACCGGTATTGAAAAAGGGATAGCCGGTGAATACCGGTTGCAGGTGCATGGGTTTCCACAGGGGGCGTGATTCGATGTTCTCCTTCTCCAGCCCAAGGCGAATGTCTTCGCGTGTGATCCCACCCATGTGTTCCGGGTTTACAAGTATGGTGGTGAGCCAGCGGTTGGAAAACATCTCCGGGGGTTCAGGCAAAAACCTGATCCCATCAAAACTTTCCAGTAATTCACGGTAAAAATCATAATTGGCCCGTCGCTGATGGATGCGCTGGTCGAGCACCTGCATCTGGCCACGGCCAACAGCAGCCAGAAGGTTGCTCATGCGGTAGTTATAGCCGATCTCCGAATGTTGATAATGTGGTGCCTGGTCGCGGGCCTGGGTGGCCAGGAAGCGGGCTTTGATGATCATTTCTTCGTTGTCAGACAGCAGGGCTCCGCCACCAGAAGTCGTAATGATCTTGTTTCCATTGAAAGACAAAACGCCAAGATCGCCAAAAGATCCACACTGGCGTCCACCGATATGTGAACCCAGTGCCTCGGCCGCATCTTCAATTACAGGTATCCCGTATTTGCCGGCCACTTCCATGATTTGATCCATGTTGGCGGGCATTCCGTAGAGATGAACAGGGATAATGGCTTTTGGTGTTTGGGCTGGCAGCGGGCTTTGGAAGCCCGAAGCTCGAGGCTCGAAGCCGGAAGAGTTGAGAGTTCCGTTGATGCAGCCTTCAATGGCTGCTTCCAGGGCTTTGGGGCACATATTCCAGGTTTCCGCCTCGGAATCCACAAAAACGGGAATGGCACCCATGTAACGGATGGGATTGGCTGTGGCCGAAAAGGTAAAACTCTGGCATATCACATAATCACCCGGTTTCACCCCCGCCAGGATCAAAGCCAGATGTATGGCTGCTGTTCCGGAACTTAACACCGCCGAATGCATAACCCCCGTATAACCGGCCAGGTCCTGTTCAAACCCATCCACATACGGTCCAAGTGGAGCAATCCAGTTCGAATCAAAGGCTTCGTTGATAAATTCTTTTTCCAGATCCCCCATGTGGGGAGGGGA
>PWIY01000068.1 GCA_003560215.1 Bacteroidales bacterium
CGACCAACCGGAGTGGCGAAGCCACGACTAACCAGAGGGGGCGCAGCCCCCGACTAACTAACAACCATGAAAGATACCAACACCTCCCCTGCCGCTTCACTGAATTTCATTGAACAGATCATCGAAAAAGACCTGCAGGAAGGGACTACCGGCGGTCGGGTTCATACCCGTTTTCCCCCGGAACCCAATGGCTATCTTCATATCGGACACGCAAAAATCCATTTGCCTGAACTTCGGGCTGGCTGAAAAATACAACGGCAAATGCAACCTGCGGTTTGATGACACCAATCCCACAAAGGAGAACATTGAATATGTCAACTCCATCAGAGCTGATGTAAAATGGCTGGGATTCGACTGGGAAGACAGGGAGTTTTATGCCTCCGATTATTTTGAAAAGCTTTATGAGCTGGCTGCTTACCTGATCAAAAAAGGCAAGGCTTTTGTTTGTGACATGACCGTGGAGGAAATGGCTGCCGGCCGCGGAACGCCCACAATTCCCGGAAAAGAAAGCCCATGGCGCAACCGCAGCCCTGAAGAAAACCTTGACCTGTTTGCCAGGATGCGCAAAGGAGAGTTCACCGATGGCACAAAAGTGCTGCGCGCCAAAATTGATATGTCGTCGCCGAATATGCACATGCGCGATCCGGTCATGTATCGCATCATGCGCGCAAACCACCACCGTACAGGAGACAAGTGGTGCATTTACCCCATGTACGACTGGGCACACGGCCAGAGCGATTACCTTGAAAACATCACCCATTCGGTATGCACGCTGGAATTTGAGGTGCACAGGCCCCTCTACGACTGGTTCCTGGATAACCTGGACATTCAGGAGAACCGCCCCCGGCAGTTTGAGTTTGCAAGGCTGAATCTGAATTACACCGTTATGAGCAAGCGTAAGCTGCTTGAACTGGTTGAAGGCGGTTATGTCAATGGCTGGGATGATCCGCGCATGCCTACTGTTTCGGGCTTGCGCCGCAGAGGCTACACCCCTGCATCCATCCGCACATTCTCAGAGAAAGTCGGGGTTGCCAAGAGGGAAAATGTGATTGATATGGCCCTGCTGGAATACTGCATCAGGGAAGACCTGAACAAAAATGCACCCCGCGTAATGGGGGTACTTGATCCGGTGAAACTTGTCATTGACAATTATCCGGATGACCGGGTTGAAGAGCTGGAGGCCACCCGGAACCCCGAAAAACCTGAGGAGGGCCATCGCATTGTCCCATTCAGCAAAAACCTGTACATTGAAAGGAAAGATTTTATGGAAGATCCCCCGAAAAAGTTCTTCCGCCTTTCACCGGGAAAAGAGGTCAGACTCAAATACGCATACATCATTCGCTGCGAAAGAGTGGAAAAAGACGAGGCAGGCAATATAACGGAGATCCATTGCACCTATGACCCGCAAACCAAAAGCGGAGAGGGCAGCACAAAAAAAGTAAAGGGAACTTTACACTGGGTAAGTGCCGATCATTGCCTGAATGCTGAATTGCGCCTGTACGACAGGCTGTTTGAGGTGCCCGATCCGGATGATGTAGCCGAGGGTGGCAATTTCAAAGATTCACTGAACCCCGGGTCACTGCAGGTGATCAATGGATTGATTGAACCATCCGTTAAAGATGGGGTGGCCGGACAGCGATACCAGTTCGAAAGAACCGGTTATTTTTGCATAGATGCTGACAGCAGTCCGGAAAAACTTGTGTTTAACCGAACCGTCACCCTGAGAGATTCCTGGGCGAAGATGCAGGGAAAATAAAACAGTCAGTGAAGCACCTTTTACCCCATTATTTTAAAATACCCGGTCTGGTACTGGTTTTTACCGGTGCAGCACTGACATATTACTGGTTCCATTATGATTTCAGGATCATGGTTCCGGTTTTTGCCGTTTTAAGCATGCACTTCGGCATCGATTGGTTTACTTCTTTCAGAACCAATATTGCTGATGAGATTATCATGCTTAGCCTGCTCACCGGCTTTATCATGTTGGTTTTTTCCAAAGAAAAAAACGAGGATCCCTCCGTATACCATAAATTAAGAAAGACTGCCATGTTCAGGGCAGTCTTTCTTAATACGCTGATTATGGGTTTTGCCGTAGTCTTCTTCTATGGGAGGGCTTTCACAGGTATGCTGCTGGTCAACACTTTTCTGGTTTTTATCATATATCTGCTTTTGTTTTACAGGGCCTTGATAAAACACAGGGCAGGTATCCGGAAAATGCCTGATCAGCAAGAATAAAGAGCCTTATTGGGTTGAAGGAAAGACCCAGTACTCTTCCCCGTCCTTGGCATCCGTAAATTTAATGGCTACCAGGCCAAACCTGTGATTGGCATAGTAAGTGGTTTTCTCCAGATCCCCTTCACGTGTGGGCTCCTCCACCTCTATTACCCTGATCAGCATCCCCCTCCATGAAAAATCTTCTTCTTCCGAAACACTGGTAACTTCTCTGCGGCGGGAAGTTCCTCCCATGGAGTAAGTGTCACCAACCTTTGCATCATAGTGAACAATTACGCCGGGATAGGCAGGTCCGGAAATGAATTCTATCCCCTCAGTGGTAACCTTTGCCTTTAGCTCTTCAACCACCACATTTTCACCGTCTATTTCAACCCCCGGACGGTTCGACATGGCATTCCTTACACGATGATCCCCTACTCTTCCTTCTATCCGGTATGTGGAAACCCCGTCTTCCACCGCCTCAACTTCGGCTGTACCGAACACATTCCACATCCCGCTAACCACCATGGAGACTCTGGTCCCGATCTGACCCTGTTCTGTGACTTCTCCCCTGATTACCGGATCATCTTCATCTTTGCTGCATGATAACAAAAGTGGAGCAACAAGGATCACGATTAAAAATCTAACAGGTAAGTTTTTCATAACAAGTGCTTTAAAGAATAAACAATTTAACAGAATAACACCAAAAGCCATCCATGGCCAAATAAAAAACATCATTTCATCGACCAAAAATAAAACAAATCTTCAAAAAACAAAAAAAACAGTAAGCCTTCAGCGTGAGACACCCGCCCATCAAAAATACATCGGGGAAAAAGCCAGAAAAAAACCAAGGATGCTGATTCCCGCATCAGCAGAGATCAAAACTGAGAGAGGCAACCATCTTTGCAGATAAGCAATGCTTCCCAGGCTGCGTAAAACAATCTGCAACACAAAGAAAGCAAACACAGGAATGCTGTGGATGTTTGTTCCGGCCGCCGCCTCAAGATCTCCCCTCACAATATGGGAGAACCCGCGAGACATTCCGCAAGACACACAGGGTTCACCGGTTATTGAAGTATATACACAGGCTATCGGATGTGCGCCTGTTTCCGGAGAAAAAACAACCGAATAAAAAACCACAGCCAAAAAGGCAACGCCAATGAAAAAATTGACCCACAAATAGGGATGGGAAAAAAGACGATTAAATATCAGCCTCATCCATCACCTCTTCATATTTTTTGTTGATCTCTTCAAATCGTTGCTTTTGCTCTTCCGTCAGCTTCGGCCCCACCCGGATCAGGGTGGCAGCTAGGGAAGCGGCACGGACGGAAACCCTGGAATACAGAACCAGATCACGGGCCCGGCCATTTTCTGCATGTCGGATCAGTTCGGCCAGCTCTTTCACAACTTCTTCATATTCGGTGATGACTTGCTCGAATTCTTCATCTGAAATTTCTTCCCCAAACTCATATACCTCGGGGTCAAAATCCTCCATGTCTCCGAAAGTTTTTTCCAGTTCGGTTCCCAGATGCCTGAATGATTCTTCAAGCCGGCGAAGATCTTCACGGTCAGTCCGCTCAACCATCCGTTCCACCCTTTCTGTAAAACGATGACTATCTCTTGTGATCCCACCGATCACAATACCCCAAACAGCCGCAATGCCAGTTGCCACAATCGACACAACAAGGGCGGCAATGATCAGACCTTTGGCTCCA
>PWIY01000368.1 GCA_003560215.1 Bacteroidales bacterium
ACCGTAACCACCAGATACACATCTGTAAACCGGCGGCCTGATCTTACACCCGGCAAATGAACGATATATTTGGACAATAGTACAAGCAGGTAGAAAAAGGGCACAAATGCCCAGAATACATCAGAAACCCAGTTTACGGGAGCCAGCCACACAAACAGCAGATATGCCAGCAAAAGCAATACTGCATAAATGGTCAACTGCTTCGCAAACCGGCGGATGTTCATTTTGTTTTTTCTGTTTTAGCCTGCGGGGTTTCCCTGTCCATGGAACACGTACCGGAAAATTTGGCCCCGGGCTCAATGGACAACCTGTTTGTGATAATATCACCGAGAAATGTGGCAGACGCTTTCAATGTCAATAATTCAGACACATCTGCTTTGCCCTGTACTTTCCCGGAAAAATCAGCATTCTTACAAAAAAGGTCTCCTTCAACCATGCCGGTATCCCCGATCACAACCTTGCCCTCCGAATGAACTTCTCCGATGATCTTTCCGTCAATCCGTACATCCCCTTTTGACTGGATCTCTCCCTTGATAACCGTCCCTTTACCAACCAGGTTTATTGCTGTGTGATCAGGTTCTTGTTGTCTTGCCATGCTGTTATTCCTCTTAATAAAAATTAAACATTATTTCCTTACGCGTATGCGCAATACATTCTGACAAATGTAAGAAAAAAAGGATGCCAATGTAACCTATTACTCTTGTACGTAATAATACCGGAAAAAGGTTCGGTAAGCGTCAAGTTCTTTATCCTGATAGAGCACAGGATAGTTATCAACAGATATTACAAAGCTCTCCATTTCTCCTTCCCGGCTTTCTTCGATAACCCCGGCCCCGCGCAGTTCTTCAAGATATGCCAGACTACTTTCTTTCCCGGGGAAATTGGTAACAGTGATCAGCTGTTTCCCATCTTCAAAAAAAACATTGTTCACGGAGAGCCTGTCTTCTTCGCGAGCTTCCTCATTGAATTCTGCCAGTGCCTCATTTACTGAAACCGGGTCCGCATGATCCGTATCAAGCACCATCACAAAGAAATGAATGGCTTCCGGATCAAAGGTGTAGGGAGAGTCAACCGGTGCCTTCTCACTCCTTTCCCGCTCAGGCTCTTCTATAGGCTGCTCTACAGGATCAGATACGGCAACCCTTTCAGGCGAATCAAGTGAGGCAAGCAATACCCTTGCCGGTTCATGCACGGGTGTATCCTCAAACTCAGCCACCACCCTCTCCAGTTCTTCACGATACCCGTCTTCTTCTGCTTTCCTGAGCGATAAAGCATGAAGATAAGTAAAACGGGCCCTGAATTCTTTAGACACATCCAGTGTATCCAGTGCCTGGTAATTGCGCCGGACCACATCATGCCTTCCTGAGAAAAAGGCATTGTAACTCTCACTATACAAACGTTCGGAAGAACTTTGCCGCTCACGGATCCGGTCCGCATATTCAGGGTCCGAGAGCATGCGTGCCAGTTCACTGTCGGGATAAGCTGCCACAAGGTCATCTTTTACCTGTTCTGCCCTGTTGTAATTACCCAGATCCTGATACAGGTTGTAAAGGTAATAATAGGCCTGAATTTCCCTTTCTGAGCCGGGAAAACTCCTGATGATTTCCTCAAAGCTTTCAATGGCATTCTCCCTGTCGCGAAGATGATCCCTGAATATCATGGCTTTCTGAAAATAAGCCTGCATCATCCGGCGCTGAGAGGCAAGCATCTGTTCTTCTGTATTGGGAATATTTGCCAGGTAGGCATCCCTGTCATAGATGTCTTCAACCGTTGCCGGATCTCCGTTGTCCATATCACCCCAGTCATCATCCATATCAAAAGAAGCCATCATCTGCATATTGCTGATCCGCCAGTAATCCTCCAGGGGGCGATCACCGTAACGGCCAAAGAACTCATCACGGCCGCGACTTACCGCATTTGAGTTGTAAAAGTACCATCCCCCATCCTGCTGCTGAATGCCGGCCTGCCTGGCACGTTGGCCGGCTTCCTGCATTTCCCGCCTTCGTTCACGTTCTGCTTCTTCCTCCAACCGCTCTTTCTCAAGGATTTCGTCGATGATGCCATCCACAACGGCAATCTGATCGTCCGGCGATAAGCCGGCCAGGTACTGCAATGAATCTTCCTGCTGAATGATCCGTTCATGCCTGGAAAGCTCCGAAAGCAGTTGCTGGCGCTGACTGATCCGGTCAAAATCCGGATATCCGGAGGGCAGGTTACTTACCGCATCAGTATAGCTATCGCTGGCCTCGAGATAGTCGCCCCGTTCAAAGAAGATCTCTCCCAGCCTGAGGTGAGCCAGTCCTTCCTGCACAGGATTCTCTTCACTGACTTCGGCCGATTTCCTGAACAATTCCACGGCCTCTTCCTCATTCCCTTCGCGGTATGACAACTGTGCCAACGCATAGTAGATCTGATCCCTGAAACCGGAAAATCTGTCCTCATCAAGCATATCCAGCAGCTCGGAACGGATATGTCCTCCACCGCCTACTTCAGGATCATAGGCCATGGCCATACCAATCCTTGCCTGGAAACGCATCTGGTACCCCGCGCCACGCATATCAATTACACGTGCATAGGTTTGCTGTGCAGCCGCAAAATCACCGGCATGTTCATGAAGCTGGGCCTCGATAAAGGTAAGGCGGGCCCGTTCCCTTCTGCTGTCCACATGGTTCACCGCCATTTCCAGCTGGCGGGCGGCCCGCTGGTATTCTGCCTGTTTGCGGTAATGATCGGCATAGGTCATCCGGAACAAGGCGGTACTTTCCTTATTCAGCAACCCATTCTGATAACGGCGCTCAAGGGTCTCAAGCAATTGAAGTGCCTGTTCAAACCTGCCCATCTCATGATTGGCTTTGGCGATCCAGGCCTTGGCATCATGGCTGCGGTTGGTATCATATTCCCTGATAATGTATTCAAAAGTCAGAATGGCCAGATTATACTCCTGGCGAAAAAACTGTGAGCGCCCGATGAGAAAGTAAGATTCATCAATCCACTTATTATGCTCCACACCACGAATGTTCATGGAATGCCGCCTGATCACCAAACTGGCCTTCTCATAAACCTCTTCCATATTGCCCTGTACTGCTGATCGATCCTGCTCGCTGCCGTATCGGAAGATATCCAGTACTTCCTCGTAATTATCTGTATGGTTTTCGTCCAGATGCTTCAGGGCTTCCTTATAGGCCTCCCTGGCATTGAAATATCCATTGTATTTGGCGTTGACGGTGTGATAGGCACGGTTCACGAGAGAATCTTTCTGGGTGGAACACCCCCAGAATAAAGCCAGCAAAGCGACCAAAGACCAGAAGAAAAGAAACCTCCGGGATTTTATTAGAAAGTTCAGCATGCGGAATTACAAAATTTCACCACAAATATAACTCTCATTTCCTGAAAATATTATTTAAAAAAGAGGCATTCATGACATATTGGCGAATTTTGTGTAATGCGACCTTTCGCTGCCGTAAAATGATTAATTTTGCAGCACAAAAGGCAGGTTTCCGAAATGGACAAAGGCAAAAAAAACACAACAGGAAAAAAGGGAAACCCTGGTTTTCTCCGCAAGCTGCACAATAAGTATCGTCTGGTCATCATGAATGACGATACCCTGGAGAAAAAGCTGACCGTAAAGATGACACGTTTCAATGTGTTTATTTTTACCGGTACTGCTGCCGTGTTGCTTGTGGTGGCCACCATTTACCTGATCGCCTTTACCCCGCTCAGGGAATACATCCCGGGGTATGCAGATTTTAACACCAGGCAGGTGCTCCGTGAGCTTTCCCTCCGGGCCGACTCACTGGAAAGGGATCTGAGGCAGAAAGACCTTTACATCATGAATATCCGGAACATCGTTGAAGGGCGGGAAATCGTGGACGAAATTCCGGACAGCATTTCCAATGCCGGATCTTTGCCC
>PWIY01000362.1 GCA_003560215.1 Bacteroidales bacterium
CAAGATGTGAAAACACCGAGGCAACCCTGATCCGGGGATTGTCCGCGACCAATTCAGCCAGCCTGTCTGCCTCCCCGGGTAAAAACCCCAGCCGGTGCATGCCGGTGTCAATTTTCAGGTGTACCGGCAGGGAGTTATTTCCGGCAAAAGACCTGTCCATCTCAGCAATCAGCCTTTTCAGCAATGGAAATCCGTAAATTTCCGGTTCCAGCCTGTGCCGGATCAGGGTCTCAAAACTCCGGACCTCAGGATTCATCACAATCACCGGCAGATGAATCCCCGCATCACGCAGTTCCTTGCCCTCATCCGCATAGGCTACCGCGAGATAATCCACCTGGTGATACTGCAGCATCCTGGCAACCTCCACACTCCCGCTTCCATAAGAAAAAGCCTTCACAACACCCATGGTTTTTACTCCGGGTTCCAGCATGGAACGAAACACGTTCAGGTTATGGATGAGGTCATCCAGATCCACTTCAAGCAATGTCTCGTGGTCTTTCTGCTGCAACAGGCTGCTCAGGCGCTCAAATCCGAACACCCTCGCCCCTTTCAGCAAAATGGCCTCATTGTTGAATTCAGAAAAATCTGTTGCTGCAATAAAAGATTCGGTATCAGGATAAAACCTGGCAGGGACGTCGAAGCCTTCCTCCCTGGATGATATGGCAGGACCGATCCCGATCAGGCGATCAATTCCCTTTGAAGCGAGCAGCGACTGCACCTCATCATACAATTCAGCGGTTTGAATGCCACTCTGAAGGATATCGGAAAGAATCAGGGTTTTCCTTTTGTGCGGGAACTGGCTGTTCAGGAAGTCCAGGGCAATGGCCAGCGAATGCAGATCAGCATTGTAAGAATCATTGATGATGGTTGAATGATTAACCCCCTCCTTCATTTCCAGCCGCATGGCCACCGGCTGCAGCCGCATCAGGCCGGAGGTAAGTATATCATTTCCGAAGCCTGCATGTTTCAGATAAGCCAGACAATGCATGGCGTTCTCCACAGACGCATCATCGCTGAACGGGATGGTGAACTCCATCCTTTCTCCCTGGTAGCTCAGAGATACATGACACTGTTTATGTTCTTTTTCCAGCCGGATGACCCGCAGGTCGGCCCCGGCGCTAAAACCCCAGGTAAAGGTTTTTACATCCGGATTCGCCTTTTGCCATATCTGAACTTCCTGGTGAATGAGGTCATGGTCTGCACAATAGATCAGTGTCCCGGCTTCGCGGAACAAGACCAGCTTTTCCCTTACTTTTTCCTGCCGGGATGCAAACCCCTCATCGTGGGCAGGACCAATATTCGTAAATATTCCTGTTTCAGGAGATAGAATTGTCTGCAGCCGCTCCATCTCACCCTTTTGGGATATCCCGGCTTCAAACACGCCCAGTTCATGCCGGTCGGTCATCAGCCACACCGACAACGGCACACCGATCTGCGAATTATAGCTTTTGGGGTTTCTGGCAACAAACCGCTCTCCGCCAAGCAGCTGACAGATCCATTCTTTCACCACGGTTTTACCATTGCTTCCGGTGATGGCCAGAACCGGCACCCGGCAATTGCCACGGTGAAAAGCGGCAAGTCTTTGCAACGCTTTCATTGGTGAGTCCACCTGAATAAAACAGGCATCGGGAAATTCGCGGGCAAGGCCGGCAGGAATGTCTTCCACCACAAAAGAACGCACCCCTTTTCTCAGCAATTCACCGATGTATTGGTGACCATCATTTTGCCGGGTACGCAACGCAAAAAAAAGGGTTTCCTTCGGTGAAAGCAGCTGGCGGCTGTCGGTAAGTAAAAAACGCACGGTATAATCCGCGGCATGCCGGCAGTCAACGTTTCCATGAACTACAGCTGCGATTCTTTCCACAGAATAACCGTCAACAATTGCCATTCCATCAGTCCTGATCATTGTGATTATCATGTTGACTTCCGGAAAGCAGTGGATTTTGTGTGATCTCTTCGTGCATCATCCGGTTTTTAACAATGTCAATGGCCAGGTAAACCGATTCACGGAAAGCATCCGGGGCCGCCACATTCTTGCCGGCCATATCAAAAGCGGTGCCATGAGCAGGCGAGGTTCTCACAACAGGAAGCCCCGCAGTATAATTCACCCCGCTTTTAAATGCCAGGGTTTTGAACGGGATCAGTCCCTGGTCGTGGTACATGGCCAGGATCCCGTCAAAATCGTTGAACGATGCTGAACCAAAAAACCCGTCTGCCGGATAAGGGCCAAAGGCAAGGATCCCCTCATCGAAAGCCTGCCGGATGGCCGGTATCACTGCTTCTTCCTCTTCCACGCCTATAACCCCTTTGTCTCCCGCATGCGGATTCAGGCCAAGGATGGCAATTTTTGGTTTATTGATCCCGAAATCCTTTTTCAGTGAGTTATTCAGCACACGAACCTTTCGTAAAATAATATCATGGCTGATCCTGGCAGGGACCTCCCGCAAAGGAATATGGCCGGTGATCACACCAATCCGGATCTCATTGCTCACCATCAGCATCAGACTCTCTTCCGCCCCGAATTTCTTGGTCAGGTATTCTGTATGGCCTGGAAAGGTAAAGTCCTCGCTTTGAATATTCTGCTTGTTGATGGGTGCGGTAACCAGGGCATCAATATGTCCATTGGCGAGGTCATCGGTCGCCTGCACCAACGACTGCAGGGCCGCTTTCCCGGCTGTTTCTGTATTCTGACCCATATCAATTTTCACCTCATCCTGAAAAATATTGATCAGGTTGGCCTTCCCGGGCACAGCCTGGTCGGCCGACCGTACCACATGAAAATTGAAATCCTGAATGTTCAGCAATTTCTTGTGATAGGATGCCACCTTGGATGAACCATACACAACGGGTACAAAAAACTCAAGTATGCGCGAATCACTGAGGGTTTTCATGATGATCTCATAGCTGATGCCATTCACATCACCATGACTGATCCCGATTCTGGCAACTTTCTTCCGGGCCTGTTCCTTTTCCATTTTCGCCTGCAATATTTGGTCTGGTATTATTTTTCTTCATGCAAAGGTAAAGATATGAGACCGAAAAGGCCATATCTTTTTAGGATAGTTTAAAAAAAGCCCCGGCCTCAAACGGCCGGGGCTGTATCAAAGTTTTCCCCCTGGTTTAATAACCCGGGTTCTGGGTCAGGTTGTTGTTCACGTCAATTTCACGCTGGGGAATGGGAAGCACCAGACTCTGATGGTTCCAGGGCAACACCTCACCGGCATTGTCACCGGAGGGAACAGTAATACTCTCCCTGAACCTGCGTACATCGCGCATCTGATGCCCTTCAAAGCAGAGTTCACGATACCTTTCATCGCGGATTTCATGAAGATCCAGGTCAGCGGGATTCAGGTTGTCCAATCCTGCACGGTTTCTTATCGCATTGATGTCATCAATCGGCGCAGCGCCGACAGAAGATCCATCCCTGAAGTTGGCCTCAGCCCGTGTCAGGATCATTTCTGCCAGACGGATCACATTGATATTGGCATCATGTTTTCCCCATTTGCTGGTCATGATATTTCCAGGATCCGTGCCGATACCGATGTAATACATCCCCGGCACATTCCCGATATCAACAATGGTCGGATCATCGGTCATGGTGATGCGCAAATCCCCTTCTTCGAAACGGTCAAAGTGACTGCTGCTGATATGCACATCCCCCCGTCCATACCCTTCGAGGCTTGCAAAAAAAGTTCCGATCCCGTCATTGGCCTGTCCGGCATGACTGGTTGAACTTTGATTGATCATGAACACATCCTCACTGGTGTATTCATCATTGTTAAATGCCTCGCGCGGAGTATCATTGAGGGCTCCGTAGCCACCCAGGTTGTTGATTACGGTATTGGCTTCTGCGGCGGCACTGCCCCAGTTCTCCATATCAAGATAGGCGCGGGCCA
>PWIY01000360.1 GCA_003560215.1 Bacteroidales bacterium
GGCCATATTGTTCACCTTGCTGACCACCTTTGGGTTTATTCCCGTATATTTGGCGTGTGGCCCTGTTGCAATGGCAGGATTACTGATCATGACCCTTGCAATCCGGGGCATCACTGCCGGAGTCAGCCGCCAGCAGGTCATCATGAATATTGCAACCGCTCCGCTGCAGCAGGCCATCTTTGCCTCAACGGTTGTGCTGGCCATCTATCGCACCATCAGAAAGACCAACACATGGAAAGGAAGATCTGTCAACATTTAGTCATACTTTCAGGATTTGTCCTGCTGACAGCCCTTCATCCCCCGGCAAATCAGGGCAGCGGCCGCACCGGCTTTCAGAATATGATCTACCGTGCTTACGTGTATGACCGCATGCCATTATGGGAAAGCACCCTGCAGACCATGGAGTTTGAATACCGCCAGCAGCCGGATCCCGGGTTGCTTTACGACATCCTGCTGGCACAGTATGGATTGATCGGGTACTATCTCGGAACCGACCAGGAAAATGAAGCGGAAGCCTTGCTTGAAAAGGCAGACAGCTACCTCGGAATTTTATCGGAAGAACGAAATTACACAGCAGAGGCCAAACTGTTTGAAGCAGCCTTCTACGGATTCCGCATCGGACTCCGGCCACGCAGAGCAGTCCGGTTTGGCCCCCGAAGCAGCCGGCTGATCGACGAAGCCCTGGAGATGAATCCGGGCTATCCAAGGGCACATATTGAAAAAGGCAATGTATTGTACTATGCACCCTCCATTTTCGGAGGATCCAAAAGCAAAGCCATTGAGCATTATGAAAAAGCCATTGAACTGATGGAAGACAGCATGGCAAACAACCACCGATGGCTGTATCTGAGCACCCTGGTTTCCCTCGCCGAAGCCTACAAAGAAACCGGCGACAGGGAAACAGGCATTGCCATTTTGGAAAAAGCACTTAGATTTGAACCCGATTTCCATTGGGTCAAAGAAGAGAAATTACCTGAATTCAGATCCGGTTAAGCACAAAACTCACATCCGAAATACCAACTATCAAACCAACTGTCAAATCAACTGTTTATGAAAAACCTTGTTTATTGCCTCAGCATTGTATTCTTATTCTGCATGGCTTTGCCCGTCATGTCTCAGTCAGACAAAAAACCACTGGATCATTCGGTCTACGACGACTGGAAAAACATTCAGCGGCAGCAGCTGTCGCCCGACGGGAAATGGGCTGCATATGAAATCAATCCACAGGTGGGAGACGGCTGGCTCTACCTGGTTAACCTGGAAACCCTTGAAATAGATTCTATGCCACGGGGCACGAGAGCCGCATTTTCCCCAGGCAGCGGAGTTCTGGCCTATCTGATTGCTCCCGCAAAAGAAGATGTTGAAAAGGCCGAAGAAGAAGGCCGGTCGCGGGCGGAAATGCCAAAAAACAACCTGGCCATCCACCTCCTGGAAGATGGTCATACATCGGTCATTGAAAACGTCAAATCTTTTGCCCTGCCCTCCGAGGATTCCCCATGGATTGCTTATCACCTGGAAAAGGATCCGGGCCGCGAAGAGGAAGGCGAAGCCCTTGAAATACACAACCCGTTTAACCAGATCACACATCGCTTCGGCAATGTAACAGGCTTTGACCTGTCAGATAACGGCGAACTGCTTGGACTGATCCGTCAGGAGAATTCAGAAAGCGACCAAAAAATCAGCAGCGTAAAAGTATTCAACACCGGATCCCTTGAATCAGCCGTAATTTTTGAAGGAACAGGAGAAAGCAAAAGAATTACCACCGATAAGGCCGGTACACAGGCAGCCTTCCTGTTCACTGATGACGCAGAGGCTCCTCATGTGTATGAGTTGCTCCACTGGCAGGAAGGCCTTCAGGACGCTGAAAGCATCATTGCAACCGGTACAGATGGCATGAAAGACGGCTGGAGTGCCAGCAACCATGCACCGCTTCGCTTCACGGATGATGGGGCGAGGCTGTTTTTTGGCACAGCTCCCGTCCCCGCAAGGGATGATGTTGAAGCCAGACAAAAAGACAACGATGACACCCACCGGCTTGATGTATGGCATTACGAGGACCCCCTGATCCAGCCCATGCAGCTGGTACAGAAAGACCAGGAACTGCGGCGCACGTACGCAGCTGTGTACCACATTGCTGATGACCGGATGGTTCAGCTGGCCGATGAAGAGATGCCCGATGTCACCACCAACCAGTACGGCGACGGCCGGTTTGAAATGGGCTCGTCCCTCCTTCCCTACCTCATCCCCAACTCCTTTGAGTCGGGAGATTACCGGGACGTCTATATTGTGGATGTAAATACCGGTGAAAGGGAGCTGATCCTGGAAAAACACCGCGGCTCGGTACACCGCTCCACCACCGGTGACCCAAGGTTGTCACCAGACGGCAAATACCTGTTGTACTATAGCCAGAAGGATCGCGACTGGTACGCCATGTCGCTGGAAAACCGCACCCACGTCAATCTCACAGAAGCAATCCCTTACCCCATGTGGGATGAATTGCATGACGCACCAAGTGAGCCCGATCCGCACGGCATTGCCGGATGGATGGAAGATGACAGCTACGTGATGATCTATGACCGCTTCGATATCTGGCGGGTGGATCCCTCAGGCAATGACGCCCCTGAAGCCGTAACCAACGGCTATGGCCGCGAGAACAATATCCGTTTCCGCTATGTGGACCTTGATCGTGAAACGGATCATATTGGCCGCCGCGACGACATCATGCTCTCTGCATTTCACATTTACAACAAACAGAGTGGTTTTTATCACGCCCGCGCCAACCGCTCACGCAATCCACAGCGGATCGTAATGGATGATGTGCGTTACTTTACCCCCGAAAAAGCCAGAGAATCTGACCGTCTGCTGTGGAGGAAAAGCACCTTTGAAGTATTTCCCGACCTGTGGGTAAGCGACATCAATTTCCGCAACCCTGAAAGGATTTCTGTGGCCAACCCGCAACAATCCGATTACCGTTGGGGCAACGTGGAACTGGTGGAATGGGTCTCCTTTGCAAACGATACCCTGCAGGGGCTGCTTTATACGCCTGAAGACATGGATCCGGACAAAAAATACCCGATGATCGTATTCTTTTATGAGCGTTCTTCCGATGGTTTGCATACCCACCAGGTTCCGTCACCCAGCCGCTCCACCATCAACCGGTCGTACAGCGTCAGCAACGGATATGTGGTATTCATGACCGACATTCCCTACACCGTGGGATATCCCGGGCAGAGTGCCTATAACTCCATTGTCAGCGGCACCAAGGCCATGACAAACCAGTTTGACTTTATTGACAGGGAGAACATCGGCATCCAGGGACAGAGCTGGGCCGGCTACCAGATCGCCTGGCTGATCACGCAGACAGACATGTTCAAAGCGGCCATGGCAGGTGCACCGGTAAGCAACATGATCAGTGCCTATGGCGGGATCCGCTGGTCTACCGGCATGAGCCGGATCTACCAGTACGAGGAGACGCAGAGCCGCATCGGGGGCACCATCTGGGATGAAACCCTGCGTTATATTGAAAACTCACCGGTATTCTTTGCCAACAAGGTGAATACCCCCTTGCTGATGATGCACAACGACGCCGACGGAGCCGTTCCATGGTACCAGGGAATTGAGTATTTCATGGCCCTCAGAAGGCTGGGCAAACCCGTATGGATGCTCAATTACAACGATGAGGCCCACAACCTGACCCGCCGTCCGAATATGATGGACCTTTCAGTCAGGATGTATCAGTTCTTCGACCATTACCTGAAGGGTGAACCTGCACCGGTATGGATGAAGGAAGGCATCCCTGCTGTGAGAAAAGGGATTGACGACGGGTATGAGCTGGTGGAGTAATCCCCTTTTAATAGAGTAA
>PWIY01000121.1 GCA_003560215.1 Bacteroidales bacterium
CGGGTAAGGAAGGTTTGCAGCGGCATATACAGGATTGATCCCCCTGTTGTAGAGTCCGTCACCGGCCATGATAACAGCCCCGACATTCCTGTTGCTGTAGCGGGATTCCAGCTCACGGAACGGCTCCGACATATTTGTCACCCGTTCGGAAAAATCAATGATTCCATCCTCACTGAATTCTTCCCCGAATGTATATAATACAGGCTGATGCTTTTCTGATATTGCCCCCATGAATTCTTCCAGCTGCGGGATGTATTCATCGTGATAAAAAACAGAATCTTCCGCAAATAAAAGCGAAGAAGAATTGTCCTGCAAAAAGATTACGATGGGATCCTCTACATCGCGCGTGGTTCGCTCCACAAAGGGCGCAAGAAGCAGCAGTGCCAGAAAGGTTACCGCCACAAAACGAACCAGCGCCAGTAAACGGGTCATCACAGGGCTGAATGGGGCCTGACGGTTCCTGTAATAAAGCAGGGCAGCATAGGCCAGCCCTGTAAGGACACATACCAGTATCAGCCAGGACGGATAATCAAATAGGAAGTTAATATTCATTGCTTTTCAAGCCGGTATCCGGAATCAAATATTCTTTGGTCACCACAAATATAGTGCTAATCATACAGACAACCATGTTATTCCCATACACAAAACAGGCCACCTGCCTGTGGCAGATGACCTGTTGTTCTTCAGTATCTGAAGCAAGACCTACTTGATGGGGCCCTGATCAGATTCAGACTTTCCGGAAGATTTTCCGCTTCCCGGTTTGCTGATCTGCTCCCTCATGGAAGTATCTGCCTGAATGTTCTGCATCCGGTAGTAATCCATGATCCCGAGGTTTCCGCTTCTGAAGGATTCGGATATGGCCTTTGGAATTTCTGCTTCTTCCTGGATCACCTTCGCCCTGGCTTCCTGTGCCTTGGCCTTCATTTCCTGCTCAGCAGCTACTGCCATGGCCCTGCGCTCTTCTGCCTTGGCCTGGGCAATATTCTTGTCTGCATTGGCCTGATCAATCTGAAGCATGGCACCGATGTTCTTACCCACATCAATGTCAGCAATATCAATGGACAGAATTTCATAGGCAGTACCGGAATCAAGGCCCTTGGAAAGCACAACCTTGGAAATGCTGTCGGGATTCTCCAGCACTTGTTTATGGTGCTGGGCAGAACCGATGGAAGTCACAATTCCCTCACCAACTCTGGCGAGAATGGTTTCTTCTCCGGCACCCCCCACCAATTGCTTGATATTGGCACGAAGTGTAACGCGCGCCTTGGCAACCAGCTGAATACCATCTTTGGCAACAGCCGCGACCGGCGGTGTATTGATCACCTTGGGTTTTACGGACATCTGTACAGCCTCCAGCACATCACGACCCGCCAGGTCAATGGCCGTAGCTGTTTTGAAGTCAAGTGGTATGTTTGCCTTATCGGCACTGATCAGGGCATTGACTACGGCTTTTACCCGCCCCCCTGCCAGGTAGTGTGCTTCCAGGTCATTGCGGTTAAGGGTAAGACCTGCCTTGGTTGCTGAAATCAAGTTATTTACAATGACGGCCGGCGGAATTTTACGCCAACGCATAAGCACCAGTTGCAACAGGCTGATCCTTACACCCGAAACAAGGGCCGAAAACCAGAGTCCGACCGGAATAAAATAAAAGATGATCCATAACCCCACAATCGCCACCAGGGCAATGGCTACAATAATACCAATGTCTTCCATTTGCTATGCTTCTTTTGATTTAACAATAATTTTATTTCCATCAACCTTTACCACCACAATGGGCGTATTCTCTGCAATCAAATTATCCTTTGATGTAACCTCATAATAGTCTTCCTTTATCAGCGCTTTGCCCATGGGGTTCAGACGGGTAATGGCAATTCCTTCATCGCCTTTTACCACCCTGTCCGCTTCCACCACATTGACACGTCCTTCCAGTGCAGAACTGTGCATGGCCTTTCGCCAGGTATTCGATCTCAGTGCAATCCCGATGGAAACCAGGCTGACTGCCAGGGTACCCAGAATGGTCATGATACCGATTTCCGTGCCGTAATGGTTGAAGGAAACCACCACTCCTGCAATCACCAGCCCCACTCCAAAAAGCCCTACCACCGTGGCACCGGGAACCACCATGATCTCAAGTAAGAGAAAAACAATCCCGGCAAGGATCAAACTAAGAACTACCAACCAAATCATTGCTCGTTATAATATTTCATTGCCTCCGGCAAATAATCTTTTGCTGCCTGTATCCTGGCCTCATTGGAAGGATGGGTGCTTAAAAACTGCGGGATATCGGATCCCCCGGAGTATTCAAGCATCCTTTCCCAGAATGTAATCGTCCGGGAAGGGTCATATCCTGCCATGGCCATGAAAACCATTCCCAGGGCATCCGCCTCGTACTCGTGCTGACGACTGTATGCAAGCGTACCCAGGGTGCTTCCGGCACCATATGCCAGCATAAAAATGTCACGGGTCATCTCCGGCTTCTCCCGCATGGCCACCTCCAGGCTGACCGCACCCATCATGATCAGCAACTGCTGACTCATTCTTTCATTCCCGTGCCGGGCAACGGCATGGGCGATCTCATGAGACATCACAACCGCAAGGCCTTCCTCATCGCGGGTCAGGTCAAGGATACCGGTGTAGATTGCCACTTTCCCCCCCGGCATGGCCCACGCATTGACCTGATCACTTTCAACCAGGTTAAATTCCCACTCAAACTCCTGCACGCGTCTGGCCTGGCCGTTCTCCTTCAGGTAGGCCACCACAGCATCGGAAATACGTTCTCCTGTGCGATGAACCATGTCAGCCCGCGGGTCACCGGCCGGTACCACCGGATGTTCTTCCATAAAAGCCTGGTAATTGGCGGTGGCCATATTGCTCACCATTCCTTCAGGAAGCATCCTGAACTGTCTGCGTCCTGAAACCGGAACACGTGAACAGGCAGTCCACAATATCAGGCAGGTAAGCAGAATAATGACACGGTTGGTCTTCACGTTCAAGTGGATTTAGACAAGGGAATACCTAACAAAGTTAACGAAAAAACAATTAGTTCCTATCTTTTGAATGAGATCCGGTTTTCTTTGCCCTGCAAAAGACGCCTGATATTATTTTTGTGGGTTACCGGCACAAATAATGCAATGGCAACGGCAAAAATAACTTTTGGAAGCAGGGTCACTTCCTTGACAAGAATCACGATAAACGGAAGTGCTATGGCGGCGATCAGCGAACCCAGTGAAACATAGCGGGTCAGCAAAAAAACCAGCAGAAAAATCCCCAGCGAGATCAAAAAAGCTTCAGGGAGTAAAACAATGATAAGCCCCACCAGGGAAGCGATCCCCTTCCCTCCCTTGAAAGAAGCAAACACCGGAAAAACATGCCCCGTAATTGCCACGGCACCCAATAAGATTTGAAAAACCACGAAAAGATCCGGTGATGTAAAGCCACCCTGAATCCAGTAAGAAAGACTGACAGCAGCTATCGCCTTGAGGGCATCAATCAGCAAAACCACAAAACCTATGCGGGGTCCGAGTACCCGCATGGCATTGGTGGCACCGGCATTGCCGCTTCCATGATCCCGGACATCGATGCCACGAAGTCTTTTCCCAAGCCACACAGCAGTTGGCAATGACCCCAGCAGATAAGCGAAAACAATCAGCAATAAGGCTGAAATCAAAAAAGGCAATTGTATTTCCATTGGAATTATGGTTTGACAAGCATCAGCGACACCCAGTCCTTCATTGTTTTTTCACCACCAAGGCGCAGCCCCAGACGGTTCCCTTCGGCAAAGATAGTATCTTTATCAAAGGACAGAAACCCGCTCAGATAAAGCAAACCGCCCTTGTTAAGCACTTTTTCGTATTTCTCCATGTCTTCCAGCAACACATTCCTGGTAATATTTGCAATAATGACATCATAGGTTTCATCACCAAGCAAAGAAGCATCACCGTGAAACACCTTCACGTCCTTCACATTGTTCCTTTCAGCATTCTCCAGGGTGTTTTCCCATGCAAACAAATAATTGTCAATGGCCGTAACAGGTTTTGCTCCTTTTTTTGCTGCCAGGATGGCCAGTACCCCGGTGCCACAACCCATATCCAGGGTGGCTTTGTTTTTCAGGTCCGTTTCCAGCAGCCATTCCACAACAAGTGTGGTGGTTTCATGGTGTCCGGTCCCAAATGACATCTTTGGCTCGATCACGATGTCATATTCCATCCCGGGAACAGTTTCGTGAAAAGGAGCACGAATTCTGCATCTGCCAAGAATTGTAACCGGCTCGAAGTTGCTTTCCCATACGGCGTTCCAGTTTTTACCGCCGATGCGTGAAATTTCAAAGGACAATTTTTCCGGCGGATTCTGTCGTTTTTGTTCAAATACCTGCTTCACCGCTTTGGCCCGATAACGGCAGGCTGATATATAGGCTTTGAACCCGTCCTCCTCTTCAGAAAAACTTTCAAAGCCAATGTCGGCAAGTTCGGCGATCAGGATCTCGTTCCAGGGAGTTACCGGTTCAACCTGACAATATAATTCAACATAGTCCATCGATTGTCTGTTAATGGTTTCATGGCAGGAGTGGGATGCTGCTTATCCGTTTTCCTGCCTGCGTTTGATGATTTCAAAAAAGTCTTCTGCTTTCAGTGAGGCCCCGCCGATCAGTCCCCCGTCCACATCCGGGTTTGCAAACAGAGCACCCGCGTTTTTGGCATTGCAGCTGCCCCCATAGAGGATAGAAATGTTTTCAGCGGTTTGTTCGCCGTAGGAATCGCGGATCAGCTTGCGGATATGTGCATGCATTTCCTGGGCCTGATCCGGACTGGCGGTTTTCCCGGTACCGATGGCCCACACAGGCTCATAGGCAATGACCAGACGTTCCAGCTGGTCTTTTTCCAGCCAGAAAACACCATGCAGCAACTGATCGGCCACCACCTGAAAATGTTTTCCGGCTTCGCGTTCGGGCAGTTGCTCCCCGCAACAATATACAGGGGTCAGGTTGTTTTTCAGTGCAAGTTTCACTTTTTCAGCCAGCAGCTTATCATCCTCTCCAAACTGACTCCTTCGTTCAGAATGACCGATGATGACATGGGAGGCTCCAACGGAGCGTATCATGGAAGCAGCCACTTCACCTGTAAAAGCACCATTTTCCTCATGATGGCAATTCTGGGCACCTACAGATACCCCGTCATAATACATAAACAGATCCATCATTCTGGTAACATATACATAAGGCGGAAAAATAACCACTTCAGGCATATTGTTTCCGGCTCCTTCAATGAGCGTGTCCTTATGGTGATCGATCTTTACCTTCAGTTCCCCTGCAAGTGTTTTGGCTTCTTCCAGGCTGAGGTTCATTTTCCAGTTTCCTGCAACAATCTTTTTTCTCATGGCAATCATGTTTTTTATGTCTGTCAATTTGTTGTTCCTTTAAAGCCTGACGCGCGGATCCAGCCATGCATAGATGATGTCCACGGCAATGTTCACAACTACCAGCACCACCGAAATCAGCAAAACCGCTCCCATCAGCACCGGAAAATCATAATACTCCAGGGCATCCACAATCACCACACCGATCCCTTTCCAGCCAAACACATATTCAACAAAAACTGCTCCGGCCATGAGGGAGGCAAACCATCCGGAAACCGCAGTTATTACAGGGTTCAGGGCATTTTTCAATGCGTGGCGTGTAACAATTCTGAACTCCGAAAGCCCTTTGGCCCGGGCGGTTCTGATATAATCCGCAGCCATGACCTTATCAAGCGAACTGCGCGTGAGCTCAGTTACTATGGCAAGCGGACGAATCCCAAGGGTTACGGCCGGCAATATAATATTCTGCCAGGCAATGTATTCACCACGTCCAAAATCATCCACCTCCCATAACGAACCGGTCATTGGAAGGCCGGTATAATCACCCAGGAGGTAAGCAAATACCCAGGAAATGATAATTGCTGCAAAGAAAGAAGGCAGGGACATCCCCAGCACAGAAAACACAAGGGCACTCCGGCTCAGCCAGGCTTTCCTTTTCAACGCAATAAAGGTTCCGAGAACGACTCCTGCAATCATGGCCAAAAGAATGGAAACCGTCGCCAGCAGCATCGTATTGGGGAATGCCTCCGCAAGGATCTCAGCCACTTCCCGGTCACTCTGGTAGGATCGTCTCAGGTAAGGTTGTTTGGCAACAAATACAAAATCACCGGCCTTGATGAGTTTTGCATAAGAATAATCATCACTGTCCAGGTAAATCAGGCTTTCCTCCGCACTGTGCCGGTGGATGCTGAGCGGAGATATATCATTCAGGTAATGCAGGTATTGATGATGGAGAGAGCGGTCAAGCCCAAGCTCACGGCGGATAGACTCCACAGAGGAAATATCTGCCCGCTGCCCGAGCATCATTCGTGCCGGATCTCCGGGGAGCACGGTAAACAAAAAGAAAACCAGGCTGACTACCCCGAACAATACCAACACGCCATAAAAAAACCTCCTGCTTAAAAATGTCAGCACAACTTTCCGGGATTTATTGGGTCAATGTTCCTTATCGATTATTTTTCACCTTCCAGCTCCAGTTTGATCATCGCAAATACGGCATAGTTCACAATGTCATAATAGTTGGCGTCAATCCCTTCCGATACAGCTGTTTTGCCCTCGTTATTCTCAATTTGCTTAATCCGCAAGAGCTTCATCAGGATGATATCGGTCAGCGATGTAACCCGCATATCACGCCATGCCTCCCCGTAATCGTGGTTTTTGTTTTGCATCAGTTCTTTGGACCTCTTTACATAACCGTCATACAGGTCAATGGCTTTCTGCTCATCCAGATCTGTTTCTTCAGCTGCTCCAAGGTCAAGCTGAATGAGCCCCATGATCGAATAGTTGATAATTCCTATGAATTCCGGGGGAATCCCCTCCAGGATTTTTTGCGTACCTTTGTGTTGCAGCGAACGTATGCGCTGAGCTTTAATATAAATCTGGTCAGTAAGTGATGAAGGTCGCAGGATACGCCAGGCACTTCCGTAATCAGTCATTTTCCGGACAAATACGTCCCTGCACATATCCACGACCTGGTCGTACTGTGCATCTGTATCAGCTTTAGAACCCATTATTCTGTTTAAGATAAATAATTGCAAGCTTATATGGCGAAAGATACAGTTTTTTGGCCAAAAAAGACCCTCAACTGCGGGGGCAAAATTATAAATTTATCCTCACCCCTGGTGATGGGAATCCTCAATATTACCCCCGATTCTTTTTTTGACGGAGGCCGGCATAATCATCCACTCAATGCAATCAACCGGGTCGGCGAACTTCTTTCAGCCGGAGCATCCATTATAGATATGGGTGCCGCTTCAAGTCGTCCCGGAGCAGGGATCACTGATCCCGAAACCGAGCAAAAACGCCTCCTCCCTGCCCTGAAAGCCGTGGTTAAACAATACCCGGAAGCCGTCATATCAATTGACACCTATCATGCATCCACCGCAAAACTTGCAATCGAATCCGGGGCACATATGATCAACGACATTTCCGCCGGCAGCATTGATCCTGCCATGTTTGAAACCATTGCAGATCTTCAGGTGCCCTATGTGATGATGCATATGCAGGGAACCCCCCGGGATATGCAGCAAAACCCTGAATACAAACATCTTGTCAAAGAGATCGCCGGCTTCTTCTCCAAAAA
Source organism: Bacteroidales bacterium (assembly GCA_003560215.1). Taxonomy (GTDB): domain Bacteria; phylum Bacteroidota; class Bacteroidia; order Bacteroidales; family UBA7960; genus PUPG01. The sequence continues at coordinate 7,655 of PWIY01000121.1, forward strand.
ACTGGAGCAACTCAAACAGCTTGGAGTTCATGATGTACTGATAGACCCTGGTTTTGGGTTCGGAAAAACCCTGGAACAGAATTACAGGCTGCTGGGGAACCTGGATTACTTTTCCATGTTTGAGCTTCCCATCGTGGTGGGTGTATCAAGAAAATCAATGGTGAACAAAGTGCTTGGAATCACCCCAACGGAAGCCCTGAATGGAACAACCGTACTGCATACAATTGCACTTGAGAAAGGGGCAGATATTCTACGTGTGCACGATGCAAAGGAGGCAACCGAGGCCATAAAAATTGTAAGATATTTTCAAAACCACCGGTAAATCCATTATCTTTAACCTTTCCGGAAACTGACCTCCGTTATGTTGGATTTTTTCACTTTGGGATTTCTTCAGATCCGGCTGCCGGATATTCTGGATATCGTGCTGGTAGCCATCCTGATTTATCAGCTTTACCTGCTGATCAGAGGCACCGGCGCCATGAATATTTTTCTGGGAATACTGTCGGTTTATGTAATCTGGTGGCTGGTCCGGACATTTGAAATGGAACTTCTTACGGCCATTCTCGGCCAGTTCATGTCAGTCGGTGTTCTTGCCCTGATCATTGTGTTTCAGCCGGAGATCAGGAAGTTCCTGTTATTGCTGGGTAAGCGAAGCATTTTCAACAAAACATCACGAACCTTTCTGAAAGGTTTGTGGCAGGCTGATGTGGATCAGCTGAACATCCTGCCCATTGTCAATGCGGTTGAAACCTTTGCCGAACAAAAAACCGGAGCCCTCATCGTAATCACCAAAGAGAACGAGCTGGAATTGTTTGTGGAAACCGGTGAGCGAATGGATGCCATCACTTCCGAACAGCTTCTGGGTTCTGTTTTTTACCTGAACAGCCCCCTTCACGACGGTGCCGTTATCATTACCAACAACAGGATCAAAGCCGCCCGTTGTGTATTGCCGGTTTCAGGAGTTCGCAAATTACCGGCGTCCATGGGGCTGCGTCACAGGGCAGCCGTAGGGATCACAGAACAATCGGATGCCATTGCCCTCGTGGTCAGTGAACAGGTTGGGAAGATCTCCTGGTGCAAGGGAGGGCAGATCGTCCGGAATATCAAACCTTTACAACTCAAGGAACTTCTGGCAAAGGAGTTTCTGTCGAGTGATGACACCGGGGAAGATTCCAAAGAAAGGCGTTCATTTTTTTCAACGATTTTTAAACAGAATACAAAAGATGATAGTACTGGCGGATAGTGGAAGCACAAAGACTGACTGGCAGCTGATCAAAGGGAAAGATGTTGTCAGGGTTCTGAACTCTGAAGGAATGAATCCTTACTTTATCAGTACAACTGAAGCTGCTGCGATTTTACATAAAACTTTTGCAGACCTTCCGGAAAAAGATGAAACTGAGGCGGTTTTCTTTTACGGTGCGGGGTGTTCTTCCCCTTCCAAACAGGACATCATCAACAAAGCCCTTCAGGAGGTTTTCCCCGGCAGTCATACCGAAGTGGAACACGATATGCTTGCCGCAGCAAGGGCCCTGTTTGCGAACAAGCCCGGTATTCCCTGTATACTCGGAACAGGATCGAATTCCTGTGTCTATGACGGGAAGCAAATCACAGACAGCCTCTTTTCACTCGGGTATATGTTCGGGGATGAAGGAAGCGGAGCGCACCTGGGGAAAACCTATATTGCGGATCACTTTAAGAAAAGAGCCCCGCAGGAAATCAGGGAGGCATTCACCACAACTTACGGGTTATCGGATGAGGATATTCTGACCAATATCTACAACAACCCCAATCCCAACCGGTTCCTGGCTTCATTTGCACCATTTATCAGGGAGCACCTGGAGCATCCCTATATCAACCGGCTGGCAGAAAATTGTTTTGACGGGTTCTTCAGGGAGCAGGTAACCCAGTATGACGATTACCAGAAATACCCGATGGGATGCATCGGATCGGTGGGCTACCATTTCCGGCATATCATTGAAAATTCGGCAAGGAAATTTGGTGTTCAGGCTGAAACATTCATGATATCACCCATGGAAGGCCTGATCAGCTATCACGCCGGATAAAGTCCATGATTTTTTCTTTTTCATCCGGGTGAAACCAGGTTGCATCCTCATACCGTCTGAACCAGGTAAGCTGCCTTTTGGCATAACGGCGCGTATTGGTGCGGATCTTGTCCACGGCATCCCTGAGGGTCCGCTCATTGGCCAGCCAGGAAAAAATCTCTTTGTAACCCACGGTATTGAGGGCGTTCAGGTGCCTGTAAGGGTATAAATCCAGGCATTCTTCGATGAGCCCGTCATCAATCATCTGACCCGTACGCTGATTGATCCTGGAAAAAAGCTCGGCACGGGGACGATCAAGAATAACCCGCCTGATCTGAAAGGGTCTTTTTTTATATTGTTTTTTCCGAAGCACAGAAAAAGCTGTGCCGGTACAAAGGAAAACTTCAATGGCCCGCATCATCCGCTTGGGGTTGGCCGTATCAACTTCTGAATAATATCCGGGATCAACTTCGCGGAGCCATTGCCTTAACCCCGGCAATCCCTCCCGCCTGTATACCTGCTGCACTTTTTTCCTTACAATGGGATCAGGGTCGGGCAGTTCATCTATTCCATGACAAAGGGTGTCGATATAAAGCCCGGAACCACCTGTTACAATTACAAAATCAGATGTGGTAAAAAGCTCATTGACCACCTTCATGGCCTGTTGTTCAAAAAGAGAAACGTTGTAGTAATCATGGATGGAAAGGTGACCGATAAAATGGTGGGGAACTTTGGCGCATTGTATCTGGGTAGGAGCGGCCGTTCCTATTTTCAGCTCCCGATAAAACTGCCGTGCATCTGCAGACACGATGCTGGTGTCAAGCTCCCCGGCAATATTTATGCTCAGTTCAGTTTTTCCCACCGCCGTTGGTCCCGTAATCACGGCCAGGGTTTTATTTGTCTTCTTCGAAATCATCCGGCTGATCTCCCTGGTCTTCCTCATAAAATTCATCAGGTCCTTCCACATTGTCAAAACCGGAAAGATCTTCCGCGGCTTCCTCGTCTTCACCAAAACGGAAGTCCTTTCCGGGCTCAACACCGGGAAGTTGTTTTGGCGTGGCTGTCAGCTCACGGGGAACACCGCCCTCCTGTCGTGTAAAGACCGGATAAATCGTATCGCTGGCAGCCTGTTGTATTTTAACCATTTCAATATAAAAAGTCCATTGATTCAATGAGTCGTATACAAAAAGCAAACGTTGGTGCGGGTCATCAATAAAGTCCTTCAGCACAGCATCCTGCATGAGTGGGGGGGCATTGCTTTCACCGGAAACAGAGTTTGTCTCTGCCAGCCTGATCTCCCTGAGTTTACGGAAACTGTGATCACAAAGGTAAAAGGAGGCCAGCATGCCGGGGTCAAGCCCCAGGTTCCCCAAAAGCGCCTGGTGAAAGTCTTCAAAGGTCTGGTCTGCACGAAGGGCAATTTCGCGCAGGAAATCGGTCTGATCCTCAAAAGATATTTTAAACTTATAAATAAGCATAATAGCGGGTTTGGTGCCGCAAAATATTAAGATATCCAACAAAGGTACAGATTAATTCAAAGTTTTTTTCAGGGTGAGTCCCAATTTCTGCCCTTCTTCCTCCATCCTGCGGAGAGCTTCAAGCCTGTCATTGGCAATTTCGCCTTCAAGGATCGCTTCCCTGATGGCTGTTTTGATCTGACCAACTTCCCGGCATGGCGACAACCCGAAGGCCTCCATGATATCCTCTCCGGTTACCGGGGGCTGCCAGTTTCGCAACCTGTCTTTCTCTTCAATTTCCTTCAGTTTTAACCTGACAATTTCAAAGTTTTTCAGGTATTTTTTTACCTTTTCAGGGTTACCCGAAGTGATATCGGCCTCACACAATGTCATCAGATCATCGATGTCATCACCTGCCTCAAAAAGCAGCCTTCTGACAGCTGAATCGGTCACAATATTTTCGGTAAGTGCAATGGGGCGGAGGTGCAGAAGCACAAGTTTCTGTACATATCGTAATTTTTCATTCATGGGAAGTTTCAAACGCCTGAAAATCCCTTTAACCATTTTATGTCCGGCAAACTCATGTCCGTAAAATGTCCACCCGACCTGCGGATCAAATCGCTTGGTGGCCGGTTTGGCGATGTCATGCAAAAGGGCCGCCCATCTGAGCCAGAGGTCTTCAGATTTTGCTGCCACATTGTCCAGCACCTGAAGTGTATGAAAAAAGTTGTCTTTATGGGCCTTTCCGTCAACCTCCTCCACTCCGTACAGAGCATCCAGCTCAGGGAAAAAATGCTTCAGCAACCCGGAAGAACGAAGCTTTTTGATCCCCTTGCCCGGGGAAGGAGAAAGCATGATCTTGTTGAATTCATCCATTACCCTTTCCACCGACACAATGGAAATGCGCCCGGCCTGGCGCTGAATGGACTCAAACGAAGCGGGGTCAACAAGAAAATCCAGTTGTGCGGCAAAGCGGATGGCCCTCATCATACGCAAAGGATCATCAGAATAGGTCACATCCGGATCCAGGGGTGTCCGGATCCGCCTGTCACGGATATCCTGTATCCCGCCGAAAGGATCTGAAACACTTCCAAAATCCTTCCGGTTAAGGCTTATTGCCATGGCATTGATGGTGAAATCCCGGCGCCTCATGTCATCATCCAGGCTGCCATCTTCCACCACAGGTTTTCGTGAACTGCTGCGGTAAGACTCCTTACGTGCCCCCACAAATTCAATCTGCCAGTTCCCGTACCTCAGCATGGCAGTTCCGAAATTTTTGTACACCTTCAGCTTATCGGATTTATTCAGCTTAGCGGCCACATGCCGGGCCACCTCCACCCCGCTCCCTGCCACCACAATATCAATGTCGTCAGAAGGTCTGCCAAGGATCAGGTCACGGACCCAACCGCCGATCACGTAGGCAGGCATTCCCAATTATTCCGCGACCTCAGAAATCTCGTGGAAAATCTTTTTATTCAGTTTCTCTTTCAAAAAAACAAGCGATTGATTATGCACAGGAAAGATATTAATTTCTCAGGATATGCATTTCACCGTTTTCATCAATCCTTACAATTGAAGAAGGTTTGGGACGACTGATGATATCCTGTTCCAACGGTACAATATAGTCCACTCCCTTTTTGATTTCCTGGCTGATCACCCTGTAAGAATGCGGGTTGGGTGCACCGCTTACATTGGCAGAGGTAGAAGTAACAGGGCACCCGAAAGCACGCAGCAGCTCCTGGCAGAACTGATGATTGGGGATACGTATGGCGATGCTTCCATCCTTAGCCATTACGTTTTTGGGCAAATTCCGGGCTTCAGGATAAATAACCGTTAAAGGTTCGGACACACTGCTGAGCAATTCAAGCACAATTTCCGGAATTTCTTTCACATATTTCTGCAACATATCCAGATCACTCACAAGGATAATCAGTGATTTGTCATCCAATCTCTCCTTCAAACGGTACACTTTCTCAACTGCCCTTGGGTTTGTGGCGTCACAGCCGATACCCCATATTGTATCCGTGGGGTAAAGGATTGTTCCTCCGCCCTGCAGTACATCGACCACCTGTTTTATGTTCAACTCCTGATTATGCATTTTAAATCTTCCGGTTAACAGCAGGCAGGAATCCGTGACCCTCAAAATCCTGTCACAAAAACCAACCAGTAATCTAATTATTTACATTCAATTGTTGTGCCAAATTATCATTTTCAGGCATCATTTTCAGGATTATTTCCCGTCATTCCGTTGACCGCCCAAACAACCCTGTTTAGCCTTACATTCCTGCGAATCGCCTTATTTCTCCTGATGGCAGACTCCTCCCTGTAAGGTCTGTTATGATCAAGGTGAACACAAATGGCACTGTAGCGAATCTGTCGCCCCGATACCCCGGCATTCATCAACCGTTCTCCAAGCTCCCTGTCCAGCCCCCCGTACATCATGTCTTCATTGTAACCGTTTACTTTTACAATATCCGACCTCCAGCCGCTGACATTATGTCCGTTCCAGGTTATCCTGGTTGGTGTGATCCTGTTCAACAGACCCGCTGCCGCGGGATTACGAACCAGCTTAATAAATTTGCTGCTGGGAGGTTGACCGGACCTCAAAAGCCATCGCAGGTCAAAGGGTTTTTGTGTGTCCACATCTTCCCGGGTGATGGCCTCAGAAACCTTTCGGTTCAGTTTAAGATTCCCTCCGCTCAGGAAACATCCTTTCCGGAGATTTTTAATGTGGTTTTCCACAAAATCTTTTCGCGGAATACAATCCCCATCGCTGAAAATCAAATAATCCGAACTGGTTTCCCGGATGGCCTTGTTCAGGATGCGGCACTTGCGGAATCCCTGATCGGGCTGCCAGACATGATACAGATTCAGGCCGCTGTTCTCCTGGTAATACCTGATCAACCCGGCTGTTTCCTCCCCTGAACCATCATCAGCTATGATCAGGTCAAATTCTTTGAAGCTTTGTGCCATATAACCCCATAAGGCCTTTTCCAGCCAACGGGGGTTGTTGTAGGTGCTTAAAATTACCGCAACTTCAGGCAAAGCCTTCATGAATGATCCTCCTGCTTGTTTTCCAGAATCAACTGACGCAGCCTGGCATATTTCTGAAAACACAGAAAAGCCGCATGCCGGCTCACCACCAAACCCATATACCCATCCAAAAAACCATGCTTCACCAGGTAGTACTGGATAAAGCGCCAAACCGGCTTGTAAAAAACCTTCCATGCAGAACAGGAAACTCCCCTGTCAAAAGCTTCCCTGGCCGCAATACTGCTGAAACGATTAATGGTTTCAACATGTTCATCCAGAGAATCGCACATCCAGTGAAGCAAGTCCCCTTTGAGAAAACCCGTGGTGGCATCCGGTTGCATCACCACCCTGTCATGGGGATTGACACCACCCCACCTCCCCTTTCGCCGGTCAAACAGCCTGAGCTTCCGGTCAGGGTAATAATTGGTGTGATGCATCCATTTCCCGCAAACCCTGTTCAGCCGGTTGAAGCGATAGGCGTCGTATTTCCATTGATCCTTGATCTCAAGGATAGAAG